>DAORCZ010000029.1:0-17312 GCA_035345735.1 Pseudomonadota bacterium
GCTGCTTTATGTCGCCGTCACCCTGCTCGGCTGCCTGGCGATGGGGGCTTCGGGGCTGTGGCTCAGCCGCCAGCTGCTTGCCCGCTAAGCGCGGTTTTGTACCTTGGTACATGAGTACCTTGGCACCTCGGCAGGGCGGGGCGCTGGCGGGCCTATTTCCGGCGGCTTAAGGCTTCGCGTCGGCTGGCAATGCTGCGGTCGTTGGGGGCCATGCGTTGGGTCAGCTCCCACTCGGCAAGCGCCTCGTTCACGCGGCCCATGCGCTCTAGCAGATCGGCCCGCGCGACGTGCGCAGGCAGATAGGCTGGCGTCGTTTTGAGAGCCTGATCAAGATTGGCCAACGCGGCTTGCGTGTCATCGGTGACGTAGCTATGCAGCGTGGTCGACAGCGGACCGGCCGGCATGGCCAAGAGCGCCTGACGAGCCTCCGGCAACCGGCGGTAGGCGGTGAGGATCTTGACCAGCGCCTCGTGCGTCGCCTCTTCTCCGGGGGCCAGCTCAACGGCGCGCTCGGCGGCAGCGACAGCCCGATCGACATCGCCTTGTCGCGAGAACAGATAGCCAAGCTGAATGTACGGCCAGGGCACGCTCGGGTCCGCGGCGATGGCCTCGCGAAAGGCCTGCTCGGCCGCAGCTGTGTCTTCCTGGGCGGCGTAGGTGAGCGCGCGAAAATAGGAGACCGCTGCGCAGGGCTCAATGCCGTTGAGGAAGGTGTGCAGCTCGTTCCATAGCTGCAGATCGATGTGGTAGTCGATCGCTGCGCGCACCGTCGCGTCGTACACCTTGCCCGGGCGGACATAGTCGAGATAGCGGCCCAGGGCGCCGCGGTTGTGGCGATAGACGAACACCGAAAACAGACCCGAGTCGGTGTCGTGGGCCAAGCTGACGTGCCGCGACTGCGTCTTGCAGAAGCGCAAGACTTCCTCTGGCCACTCATAGACGACATCGGTCGCCACCGCCTGAAGCTGCGGCTTTTCGATGTACGAGTAGGCCGACAGCATGTTGAAGGCCAAGCCCTGGTTGCACAGGCCGTACATCGTGGCGATCATGTCGCAGACGTACTCTTTCTGATGCGGCAGCCGCAGGCTCAGCGCGCCCGAGCAGAAGACGAAGTCGTAGCGATCGCGAGGCGGGTTGCGCAGGATGTCGCGCACCTCGAAGCGCACGCCGGGATGCTGCTTCTGCGCGGCTTCGATCATCTTCGGGCTGATGTCGATGCCGGTGTAGTGCACGGCCAGCCCGCGTCGCTGCAGGAAGCTGTGCAGCGCACCCAGGCCGCAGCCGACGTCGAGCACGGAGGCCCCATCGCGCAGGCCCTCCATGCGCGACAGCGAGAGGAAGGCGACATCTTGCGAGAACGAGGTACGCCAACCCACGGCATGCTGTTCATCGCGACTGCTGTCGAGCAGGCGATCGAAGTAGGCGGCAACTGGGGACAGGTCGTGTGGATGGTTCATGGCAGCACAGGTAAGTGATGGAGTCCGCGATGTTCGGGACGGTTGGTGGAATCGGGGGAAGGGGGCTGCGTCGGCTCGCTGTGAGGTGCGGGGCCCGGCTGTAGCTCCAGCATCAGCTCGCGATCGGCGGTGGCCAGCGGCACCAGCTTGCCGTCGAGCGGAAGCGCGGCCTGCCCCTCCTGCGCCCAGCTCAGCTCCTCGGCGCTGACCTGGCCCAGCGGGTGCGCCCACAGCACGATCTGCGCCTGCCTGGCATCGAGCGTTGTTCGCTCTTTCAGACCCGGCAGCCCTCGCGTATCGACAAGCTCAAACTCGCCCGCGGAGAGACGACGAAGCGAGAGCGTAGGAGCCGACTTTTGATAGTAGCGATGGCGCCAGTGGCTTAATGCGCGACCGAGCTCTCTTGGCAAATTCGGTTCCTCGGTCAGTGCGGTGCGGCAGCGGCCTTCAAAGTGGTAGGCCACGCGGGCGATCGCGGCTCGCTCGGGCAAGACCTCGGCGTAGTAGGGCAGCGGCCGGAGATCTTCGATGCCAAAGTCCTGCGGTCGATCGAAGTAAGGCGAGAAGCGATCGAAAACGACGGGACAGGCAGTCACCGGCGGCTGCAGGTGAACCAACCGCGGCATGAGCGAGAGCGTTTCGCGATAGCTCTGCAGCGATTCCCCCGGGAAGCCATAGAGCAGGTTCCAGTACAGATAGAGCCCGGTGACGCGGGCGTAGCGCAGCAGCGCCAAGTTCTGCGAGGCGGTGCAGCCCTTGCGCATCAGGCGCAGCAGTTCCGTCGAGAGCGCCTCGATGCCGGGCTGGATCTCGCGGATGCCGGCCTGCACCAGCGCCTGACACTGCTGCAGGCTGAGGTTCGCCTTCTCTTCGTACATGATCGTTACGTCAGGGAACTCGCTGGCGAGGCGAGGCAGCAGGGTTTGAAAGTAGCTGTGCGGCATGATGTTGTCGGTCATGCTGACCAGCCGCGTCGGTCGACTTCGCTCGCCCTGCAGCGTGCCGCCGGCTGCGACCTGCACGCCGGACGTGTCGGCGATGGGATGGGAGGGGAGGAGCTGACGCAGCTCGCCGAGGACACGCTCGGCCGACTTGGCGCGAAACCCCATGCCCTCGCCATTGAGGCCGCAGAAGGTGCAGTGACTTTTTTCGCCCCACCAGCAGCCGCGGCTGGTCTCGTAGGTTAGACAGACCAGGCCATTGCGCTGCAGCAGGCTGCCCGGCAGGAAGGCGGCGAGCTGCGCGTAGTAGTCGCGGTAGTCGGGGGTCGGTAGCTCATCGAGCGCCTGCACCGGCTTGCCGAGATAGATGCGCGGCCGTTCTCGTCCCTTCGTCTGAAGAAAGGCGGCGAAGCTGGCCTCGCTCTCGCCTGAGAACACGTGGTCCACGGCATCGCTGAGCGACAAGATTCCCTCGGCCATCTCGCCTTCGCAGTTGGCGCCACCGAGCAAGGTTGTGGTTTTTGGCGACAGCGCCTTGATGCGACGCAAGAGCGCGATGGCCGCGGCATTCTGCTCAAACGACGAGGTGCAGCCGACGCAGGCATAGCCAGCCAAGGCTTGCGCCAGGGCCTCGATGAAGTCGGCCATCTGTGCTTCCAGCGCAAGAAACTGCGGCAGATCCAACGAGACCGCGAGGTTGGCGCGGGCATACTTCTCGGTGAGGTCGGCGAGTCGCGGCCGCATGCCCTCGCCCCCATCGCGCCCAAGAGCTGGCGTGTCGTAGGCGGCGCGGGCGAACATGCGCTCGGCAAGAAACAGGCCGTGGCCGATGCGGCAGAGGGTGTTGTGCGTGCCCTCGCCGAAGTAGCTGCAGAACAGCAGGTTGGCGTAGAGCACCTGCACTTCGAAGCCCATGCGACGCGCCGTGGCTTGCAAGAGGTGCAGACCCAAAGATGGCCGGTCGATCCAGGCAAACGGTGGCACCACCAGCACGACATCCGCTGGGCGCAGCACGGAAGCCAGCGATGGCCGGGGCAGGCCTTGCACGAGGGGCTCAGCCATGGACGCCCTCTAGGGCCACGGGCTCTCCGCTGGTTCGAGGATGGTCAGCTTGTGCGTCGCCCGGTGCTGCTCCTCAAACCTGGCCAGCAGGGCCGGCTCCGCGACCGCGAGCGCGATCCGCTTGCCATCGCGTTCCACGCAGACCCGATTCGCAAGCGCCCAGGTCGCGGCTTCGCCCCGCGCTGGGCCCGACTGCGAGACCAGCGCCGCCATGGCCTGAGCGGCATCGATCCGCTGCTCGGCCAGGTTTCCCGGCAGACCGCGGGTATCGATCAGGAGATAGCCCTCTGCCGTTGCCTCGACCCGTAGCTGTGCTGGATCGCTGCTGAAGTAGCGCTTGCGCCAGGCGACAACCTCGCTGCCCAAGCGCTTAACGATGTCGGGGTTTTCGCGCGTGGCGCAGGCGCAGTCGCCCTCGAAGTGATAGGCCAGCTGATGCAGCGGAACGTGCGTGGGGTACACCCCGCGGTAGAAAGCAAAGGGACGCAGCGCTGTGATGCCGTAGCGCTCGGGGTGTTCGTGGTAGGGCGAGAAGCGATCGAAGACGACGGGACAGGGGCTGACCGGCGGCTGCAGGTGATGAAGGAGCGGCATCAAGTCCAGCGTCTCCCCATAGGCCGCGAGCTCCTCGTTAGGAAAACCGTGCAGCAGGTTCCACTGCAAAAGGAGCCCACAGGCCTTGCCGTAGCGCAGGAGCGCGATGTTCTGCGCCGCCGTCGTGCCCTTGCCCATCAAGCGCAGGAGCGATGTCGATAGCGCTTCGATGCCTGGCTGGATCTCGACCACGCCGGCCTCGACCAAGGTGCGGACCTGCGCCAGCTTGAGGTTGGCTTTTTCTTCGTACAGGATGCGCAAGCCCGGCAGCTCCGCAGCGAGCGTCGGTAGCAGGCTGCGAAAATAGCCGTGCGGCATGATGTTGTCGGTCATCACAAAGCGCATGACGCCGTGGGCCTGCGATAGCTGCTTGAGATCCGCCAGCACGCGCGCCGGAGACTTTTCGCGCGAGGCCATGCCCTGGCCGTTGAGTCCGCAGAACGTGCAGTGACTGCGCTCGCCCCACCAGCAGCCGCGGCTGGTTTCGTAGGACAGGTGCACGGCCGCCCGCCGCACCAAACTACTCTGAGGCAGCGTCGCGCGCAGCTGTTCGAAATAGTCGCTGTAGTCCGGGGTCGGCAAGGCATCGAGGTCGCTGCACGGCATGCCCGCGATAATCGGCGCACGGGCCTCGCCGCGCAGGAAGGCGACGAAGCTGCTGTCGCTCTCGCCCGAGAAGATGTGGTCGATCTCTGGCGCGATGGCCCGGATGCCGTGTGCCATCTCGCCCTCGCAGTTGGCGCCGCCGAGGATCGTCGTGGTCTGCGGTCGCTGCGCCTTGAGAGCCCGCAGCATGCTGACGCTGGCCAGGGTCTGCTCGAACGACGAGGTGCAGCCGACGATGGGGTAGGCACGCTCGACGATGGCGGGGATGAAGGACGCAAGAAAGTCGGGCAGCTGCGCTTCGATCCCCAAGATGGCCGGCAAGGTGAAGGTGCTGCGCACGCCCATGCGCTCGCAGCTAGCGGTCAGCGCGGCGAGGATGGGCAGGATTCCGTCTCCTCCATCCTGGCCCAGCGGCGGTCCACCAAAGACCAGCCGGGCGAACAAACGCTCGCCGAGATACATGCCGTACTGCATCTGCGCGATGGTGTTGTGCGTGCCCTCATCGAAGAACGCGCTGAACAGGAAGTTGCTGTACAGCACCTGCGCTTCGTAGCCGGCGCGCCGGGCCAGAGCTTGCAGCAGGTGGACCCCGAGGGCGGGACGATCCTGCCAGGCAAAGGGCGGGACGATGAGCAGGATGTCAGCGCGCCGCAGGAGCGCGCGGACGTCCACCTTCACAGCGGGATCCCAAGCTGGGTCACCAGAAGATCATCAGTAAAATCGGGCCACTCGATCTGCGCCGAGAGCATGTACGACTTGAGCTGCGCGCTGTACGACGACCAAGTGGCCCCGCCGCGCAGGTGTGCCACGACCTCGGCGCGGTTGTGCAACACGGCGTAGAACGCGCCGGCTCGTTCCTCGAACAGCTGTCCATCGGCGGTCAGGATGCGAGCGTGGGCAAAGATCAGCGGCAGGCCGGTCGCGGAGCACAGCGACTCTTCGCTGACCCGCTGCAGCTGAGCCCCCGCCGGAGCCCCTTCGCGCAGGATGCCCTCGATCCACATCGTGTGCTCGGCCGAGGGTGCGACCAGTGTGCGCACGCGCAGGAGCACGTGTTCATCGATCTCGACATCGTGCAAGTTCGGGCCTTGGTGAGCGACGCGCCAGATCGAGCCTTCGCGCTGAGGCAACAGCAATCGCGGGTGCTTAGAGGGCTTTGAGAGAACCACGCAGGAGGCCTCCACCGTCATGATACTCTGGAAAAATGTTTCTGTGTCCAGACGGGTGGCGTGAGTGGCGGGCTGGGGAATGTCTGATGTACACGCCGCGGCAGGGCCTCGTGCACTGCGTCATGACCTACCGCGAGCGCATCTCGCCGATTCGGTCGTTTCCCAAGCTTCTCCACGAGGCCTTGGCCGACGATCCCGAGTTCGTGCCGGGCGAACGCAATCAGATCACACGCTTCGTGACCAACGAGGGCGAGTACGCGGCGATGATCATCGTGCACGGTACATACCGTGAGCGCGCACTGGCACACATCGTTTCATCGGTGTTTGCCGATGACTTCTGTACCTTGATAGATGCTCGGGTCGAAGCGCCCTATGTCGATGAGTACGCGCAGCTGGTGATGACGCTGGCCAAGGCGGACCAGCTACAGCTGAACGTTCGTCGTCGGCGATTTGGCTTTATGCCGCCCAAGGGCTGGCACGTCGTGGCCGGTCAGGGGCTGGATGTCGCGCTGCTGCCGCCGGAATACCCACGGGTTCACGGCGCCATCACGGTGTACCCGGCAGAGCCCGCGCAGACGGCGCAAGATCCCCATACGCTGCAGAATCTGCACGACGAGCGCGTCGGACTGGGCAGCGTCAGCGAGTCGCAGCAGTGGGCGATGACCGGCAGCCCAGAGCGCCGCCTGCGCGGTGAGCAGTGGCGTACCGTGCGCAAGCTGCCGCAGGCGGGGGGACCGTCGGCGCAGATGGTTCGCTACTTGGTCGTGCTGCGGGACGAGCACTATTTCTACACGCTGAAGCTAGAGACGCTGGACGGGCCGCACGTCGAGCCGCTGCATCAGGCCTTCGTCGAGGTGATTGGGACCATCGAGCCCATCCCGCTGCCGCTCGCGGCCCGTGGGCGGGGGCGTGATCTGAGCAAGATGTGGTGTGATTAGTCGGTTGGAGGGGGGGGGATTCGTGAGCAGCCAAATTGTCGCCTCACGCTACAACATTCCGGTGGCGCTCAAGCGCGGCCGTCGGCTGGTCTACAACTCGCTAACGCAGGCGATGGCCGTCTGGGACAGCGACGATGTCAGCGCCTTTGAATCCATCCTGCGGGGGGAGACCGTCGAGCCCGGCCGCTTCGAGGATCTGGCCAAGGGCGGCTTCATCGTCAATGGCGATGCCGATGAGCTCAAAGCGCTGGACGAGATGTATCAGGCCAGCCGCTTCAACTCGCAGAACGTCACGCTCACCATCGCGCCGACGATGGCCTGCAACTTCGTCTGCGACTACTGCTTTCAGGGCCAGGACAAGCCGCATGCCACGATGGGCCAGGATGTCCAGGACGCCATCCTCAGCATGCTGGACAAGGCGGCGCCTTCGGTAAAGTCCGTCGGTGTGACCTGGTACGGCGGCGAGCCGCTGGTCCGCGTCAAGGTCGTGGAAGCGCTGTCGGATCGCATCATTGCGCTGTGCCAGAGCAAGGGTCTTTCGTACAGCGCATCGGTGGTCACCAACGGCTACCTGCTGTCGGCGGACATCGCCAAGTCGCTGTTTTCACGCGGGGTCACCTGGATCCAGGTGACGCTCGACGGCACGCCCGAGTATCACGATACCCGTCGCTATCTGATGGGCGGCAAAGGCAGCTTCCAGAAGATCATCGCCAACCTGCGCTCGTTCATCACCGAGCTGCCCAAGCTTGCGGTCTCGATCCGCGTCAACATCGATGACCGCAACGCCAACGACATCCATGGCCTGCTCGACTACTTGGCAGAGCAAGGTTTCGGCAAAGCGACACCGAACCTGAACGTCTACTTCGCGCCCGTTGAGGCGACGACCGAAGGCTGTCACAGCGTCGAAGAAGTGACGATGGCCAAGAACCGCTACGGGCAGCTCGAAGCCGAGCTCTTTGATCACGCCTTCCGCTTGGGTTTGTCGCCGCTGCCGGCTCCACCGCGCTTCCATGGCAACTGCGGCGCGGTTCGCCCATCGAGTCTGGTGATCCTGCCGACCGGCGACCTGCACAAGTGCTGGGACACCGTGTCGTGGCCAGATAAGAAAGTCGGCACCATCTTCAACCTGCCCGCGGTCGTCGAAAACGATCTGATGCAGAAGTGGCTGCGCTGGACGCCTTTTGAAAACGCCACCTGCAAGAACTGCAAGATCTTGCCGAACTGCGCGGGCGCTTGCGCCTACAAGTTCATCCACTCCAGCGATACCCGCGGCGAGGCGGCGATCCTTCCCTGTCCCAGCTGGAAGTACAACATCAAGGAGCGCTTGATTCAGCGCGCCCTGGGCAAGGGCACGATCGGACGCGAGGACTTCGACCCGGAGGAGATTCGCACCATCCCCTCAGAGCTCTGCGCCGATCAGATCTTGGAGGGTGGCAAGGCGCTGCCCTCGGCGATGGCGGAGCATTATCAGGCGCAAAAGCAGCTGCGTCGTTCGCTGCCGGTGGTCTCGGAGTAGTCGCGCCCGATGATCCAGCTCGTCAACATGCCCTTTGGATCGATCATGCGCTCGTCGCTGGCGCTGGGTCTATTCAAGGCGCAGTGTGTCAAGGCGGGGCTTCCGGCGCGCGTGCACAACCTGAACTTCGCCTTCGCGCGCAGCATCGGCTTTGGCGCCTACGAGATGATCGCCCGTTTCAAGGGTATCGAAACGCAGGTCAGCGAGTGGCTCTTTGCCGAGGCCGCCTGGCGTCGTCCGTTCGGGCCAGCGGAAGATGAGTTCCTGCGGCTGTGCGGCAACGAGCTCGCCACCATCCCCAACGTTCCCGATCCGCTGCCCTGGCTGCGGCAAATCCGAGAGCGGCTGGTCGGCCCATATCTTGAGCAGTGCGTCGACCGGTTGACGGCGACCGGTGTGCCCAAGGTCGTCGCTTTTTCCTGCATGTTCTTCCAGACCATCGCCGCGCTGGCGCTGGGGCGACGACTCAGGGAGCGCTTCCCCGCCATCAAGCTGGTCTACGGCGGGGCCTGTTTCCACGGCGAGATGGGCGAGGAACTGTTTACCAAAGTGCCGTGGATAGACGCGGTCTCGACGGGTGAAGCGGACACGGTGATCGTGCCGCTCTTGCAGTCGCTTGTGGCCGGCGAAGTTCCGCGCGAGTTACCGGGAATCCTGGCCCGCGATCCGCAAGGCACGACCTTCATCGGACCGCCCGCCGTACCTACGACGGGCGAGTTTCTAGAGGGGCTGCCCGATCCCGACCACGATGAGTTCTTCCGCGATGCGCGCGGGGTGGGTTTGCTGCTCGATGACAAGTGGGTGGACAAGGCCGCCGTGACCTTTGAGGGCTCGCGCGGCTGCTGGTGGGGACAGAAACATCACTGCACGTTCTGCGGCCTCAACGCCGAAGGCATGCAGTATCGCGTCAAGCGCCCCGAGACCACGCTTTCGACGGTGCAGCGGCTGGCCTCGATGTATCCCACCAAGATGCTGTGGGCCACCGACAACATCATGGCGATGAGCTACTTCAGCGAGTTTCTGCCGCAGGTGGCAGCGCTGGGGTTGCAGTCGAACGGCCGACCGATCGAGTTCTTTTACGAGACCAAGCCCAACCTCAACCGCGCGCAGCTCAAGGCTCTGGCCGATGCCAACGTCAGGTATCCGCAGCCCGGGATCGAGAGCCTGTCTACCCATCTCTTGCGCGTGATGGACAAAGGGGTGAGCGGGCTACAGAACGTCTTCTTCCTGAAGTGCGCGACCGAGTACCGCTTGACCACGGTGTGGAACCTGCTGATTCAGATCCCGCAGGAGACGCGTGAAGACTACGCGCAGCTTGTCGACTGGCTGCCCAAGCTCTTCCACTTGCATCCGCCGACCGGCGGTCCGGTGCGCATCGAGTGCCATCGCTTCAGCCCGTACTTTCATCGTCCCGGCTTCGCCAAGAACATCCGCGCCGCCAAGTGGTATCGCGGCATCTATCCTGACGATCAGTTCGATCTCAATCGCGTCGCGTACTACTTCGACGCCGACTGGCAGCAGATTCTGGACGATCCGAACTACGACGCGGTGCTCGCCGTGCTGTCCGACTGGATGGTGCGCTGGCGCGAGGGGGCCGAGGTGCCCCGCCTGACCGTGCGCACCGAGCAGGACACGCTGCAGATTGAAGACACGCGAGGCCGAGAGCCAATTTTTTGGCAGCTCAGCCCGATCCAGTCGCGCATCTACGCGGCGCTTGCCGATATCTCCTCGCCAGCCCGCATCGCGGCCAACCTGGCCGAGAGCAGCGAAGCGGAGGTGCGAGGCGTGCTGCTGCAGTTTGTCGAGCAGGGCCTGGCTCTGCGCGAAGGCGAACACTTCCTGGGGTTGGCACTGCCTCCCACCGAGGCGGAGTCACAGTTCAAACGCAAGATTGAGCTTCACGGCTTTCGGCGCATCGAGCGACCGGCCCTCCCAACGGAGCCGGTACCCCGAGCGCGAGTCCCTTTACCGATCATGCAGACCTAGCTTTGGGCGGGCTGCGAGCCTCAAAAGAGACTGCGCAGCACAGAAGAATCATGGAGGCGGAAGATGAACTATACCGATGGACCTATGTGTTATGCGCCGGGCGCCCGGCCGAATATGAGCACTGCCCCCAATATGTCCGTGGCTCCACGCCCCGCGACGACCAGCCATCCCACCACCAGCAGCCATCCTACCGCGGAGCATGGTCATCGTGAGATCTGTGGCCGGCAGCACACCCCCAACACTGTCACGGGCTACGGCGCCTGTGGTGGCCAGGCCGGTACGGCCACGGCCTGTGGCGGTGCGGCCTGCGGTGCGGATGCCGCCATGCTGACCGCCTGCGGTGCCGCGGCCTGCGGTGGCAACATCGGCATGCTCAACGCCTGCGTGGCTGACGCCTGTGGTGCGGCAGCCAACCTGGGCTCGCTGTGCGGCGGCAATGCCTGCGGTGCTGAGGCCAACTGGCACGGGGCCTGCGGTGCGGCGGCTTGTCCGGCTGCCGCCTGCTTGGTCGCTGGCTGTGGTGCGGCTGCCTGTGCTGCGGCTGCCACCGTGGGTCACGCCTGTGGCGCGGAAGCGGAAGGTGTCTCGGCTTGTGCTGGCCAAGCCTGTGGCGCTGAGGCCGTGGGTGCGCGAGCCTGCGGCGCGCAGGCCTCCGGTGCGAGCGTCTGCGGTGCCGACGCCTGTGGCGCTGCCGCCTGTGGTGCCAACTTGCCGCTGTTTGGTCTGGGTGACGCGGCTCCCGCGATGGCCTGTGCGGTGCACGTCATTCCGATCGTGCCCGTGGTCTAAGCGTCGGCGTTTTGTATGCGCGGCGGGGCCGCGGTGAAAACTGGGCTGAGACTTGCAGTGGGCCAATGGCCTCGACGCCCGCGCTTGCCTTAAAGAAGCGGAGAGAATTACAGTGAATCGCATGCGGCATTTCACCATTGCTCTCGCCCTGTTCGCCTCAGCGTGTACCGCAAAGATCGCCGGTGAGCTTCAAGTGGATGGCGCGCTCTTTGCCATCTCGGGTTGCCGCTCGGGCCAGGCGCTTGGCTTCTCGGGTGTGCTGTTTCAAGGCCAAGACGGTCGCACGATTCGCGTCCTGGCCAATCCCGATGGCACCTGCGGGGCCGCGCTGTTTCCCGCCGGGGCCACGATTGGCGACAACCTAGGGACCTGCGGCCATCTAGCAATGCAGGCGCAGCCCAGTCGCATCAACAACATCGTCAACATCAAAGGCATGGCCACGCTGACCTGCGATGCCGCGGGTCACAAAGTCATCGGCTCGGTGAAGTTCGAAAACTGCCACTAGCCGAGACAGCGGGAAGCATGCATCCGGATCACGCTGTACAGCCTCTTGGGCCCCACTGCGGAGCGCTGATCCGCCGCAGCGGGGAGGAGTCGCTGGACGACCTCCCCAGCGAGCAGATCTGCCGCCTGTTTCGTCAGTACGGCCTGCTGTTGTTTCGCGACTTTGGCGCCGGCCCGGCCGCGTTCGACGCCATCGCCCGTCGCTTTACCGCGACCTACTTTTATGGGTATGGGCGGACGCCCTTCGCTGACTACAAGGCCATCACCTGCGTAAACGAATCGCTGATGCCACTGCCGCCGCACTGCGACAACGGCATCCGGCCCGAAAGCCAGCGTCCCGACATCACCTGGTTCTACTGCGAGAGCCCGGCCAAAGAAGATGGCGAGACGACATTCTTCGACGGGATTGCGGTCTGGCAGGCGCTCTCGGAAGCGACGCGCCGACTGCTGAGCGAGCAGCGCATTCGCTACGTCAGCACCTACGCCGAGCCGGCGTGGCGGGGCATGGGCTTTAAGAGCGCCGCCGCCTTTGCCCAGTTTGTGCGCAGCATGGCGGGGACCCCGCGCGAGCCTCGGCCCGACGGCGCGGTCGAGGTCGAGGTGCTGTCCGCAGCCGTGCGCGAGCCGCGCTTTGCGGCCGGGCCGGCTTTCATCAGCAGCCTCTCTTTGGCCGGAGCCGTGGGCTTTGAGGCGATGCGCGTGACGCTGGAAGATGGCAGCGAGCTTCCCGAGGCCGTCTCCGCCGAGATCCGCGCCGCCCTGGCTGCCACCTGTCAGCTCTTGTCCTGGCAGGCGGGCGATGTCGCGATGCTCGATAACAGTCGCTTCCTGCACGGCCGTCGCGGCTTTCGCGATCCCGGTCGGCGTCTCTATCTGATCCAGACCCTGCGCGCGACGTTCTAGCGGGGTTCCGCCACCATGCCGGTTTCCGATCCGCTGCTGTCGGCCTGTCGCTATCTCGATGCCTGCCTGCCGCAGTTTTCCGTCGGGACGGCGCCCGATTCGCTGTTCGCGTCGATCAAGGCGGTCACTGAGCTAGCCCACGCCGCCGACTGGCTGCTCCGTCACCCGCAGGCTGCGTTGCGCGCCATCGGTACGCGCTGGATGGATCACGCCTGGACGCAGATCGAAGGGGGCGAGAGCTTGCGTCGGCTGATCATCAGCCAGCCGCGGATGCTGCCGGCAGCCATTTGTTTCTTGCCCTTTCATCTGGCTGGGCGGGGCTGCGATGCGCTCTCCCAGGCGATCATCTGTCAGCTGCCCCGGGCCGTCCTGCCGCCGCTTGGCTGGACGCTGCTGGTGCCGGCGCTGCGCATCCTGGGCATCCCCAGCGAGCCGGCCGCGCAAGAGCAGGCGCGTATCCTCAGCGTGCTCGAAAACCGCCCGCCCCCCGAGGGGCTGGCCCAGGATGCGGTGTACCTGCTCGCGCATGAGTGTCTGTATGCCAGCCACTGGGGACGCCGCGCGCCGGACTACGACGCGATCACCTCCGACTATGTCGAGCAGGCTCTGCGCTTGCTGGTGCGGAAGAGCCAGGCACGGGGCGATGTCGATGTGCTGGCCGAGCTTCTCTTGGCAGGGTGCGCGGTCGGGCAGCCTCCCCTGGCGGAGTCGTCGTGGCAAAGCCTGGCCCAGGCGCAGAGCGAGTCCGGTCGCGTGCAGTCGGCACATCCGCTCGACACGCGGTTTCCTCGCCTGCCGCATCCGGCCCTCGAGCGCTCGTATCACACGACGCTCGTCGCCATCATGGCGTGGGCCGCCGCCCGCCCCAGAGACCCCGTCGAGCCGCCCGCATCCCCTCCCGAGTGATGCCAAACGGCGTCGACCGCGGCGATCGGAAAGCGCTCTCAGCCGTCCTTGCGGGTGTAGCGGCCGTCGTGCATCGGCGTCCAGTTTGTGCCGTCGGGTGAGCGCTCGATGCGGAAGGTGAAGACGCCCTCGGACCACGCGTAGGTAAAGCGGCTGTGGCCCATCGGACTCGACTCCTGATAGGTATAACGATTTCCCTGTAGCTGGGCGCGACTGCCGCTTTGTGGCATTACGCCGATATTGTCGAACCAATACGCAAGAAAGCAGCCTTGCTGGGCATCCCAGCCGTGTACGCCGTGACCGCGATAGACGATCTGGCCACCGCGCGACTCGTCATAGTCGACCAGCAAGCAGAAGCCATCGGCGCCCGGCCGCACCGTCCAGCGACCGTGCGCCGGGCCCCCTTGCGGATCCCACTCGGAGGGATAGAGCGTCTCTTCCCCCTCCCAGGTGCCACAAAAGAGCGTGGTCAGCTGCTGCATTTCCGACGAAACACGGGGCATTTCCATGGCTCACCTCTGGCCTGAGTCATCGCGCAGGGTTGTCTAATTTGTCAATCATCAATCGCAAGAACGGCAGGGAATGATTGGCACATAGCGTACTCATCTAGAACCGCATACCCATATCTCCATAATTAATCCCCGGGAGGCCCGGAGCCGCGTCCGCGCGCTGCGAACGAGGGGTTGACGGCGGGGCGCGCATGTTCAACTGTCGTGCGGGCGATGGCATGGCTACAGACAGGGCTACGAGCGGTGGGCTGCGGCCTCGGGGGGCTCTGGCTGTTCGTGGCTTCGGCTCCGGCGGCCGCGGGGCGATCGGCTCCTCCGCCGCGGAGCGGCCTATCGCTGCACGTATCGCCTTGCTTGGCCGCGGTGGTCGATGAGTCCGAGATCGCGCGCCTCGTCGCCATCGAGCTTGGCCCGCAGCGTCCGACCAGTCCATCGGGTGAGCCGCCGCGCCTGCATGCGCAGCTCGACTGCAGTGATGGCAGCCCTCAGCTAGCCGACCTGACCGTCGAAGAGCGCGGGAGTGGTCGGCAGCTGATGCGCACCGTCGACCTGTCGGTACAGGCCCAGCCGCTGCACGCTCGCCTGATCGCGCTGTCGCTGGCCGAGCTAGTGCATGCCGTGCACAGCGAGCGCTTCGACGATCCTCCACCTCCGCCACCTCCGCCGCCTCCGCCGGCAGCAAAACCCCCATCTGACGGGACGAGCCCGGCCATCCCGGCGCTCAGCGTCAGTGCGGCCAGCCCTGTCGGTGCCGGCGGCGCCGTCAGCGAGCCCAAGACGCCGCCCCTGCGCGGGCTGTATCTCGTCGGGGGCTTGGCTCTGCTCGTGCCCTTTGCCGGGCCGGGCGCGCCGCTGCATGTCGGCGGTGGTCTGCGGGTCGGCGGCGATCATCGGGCTCACCTGGGCTGGGACTTCGACGCGCAGGTGCAGACCGCGCAGCGGCGAACCGAGCTTGGCGTGGTGAACAGCGACCTGCTCTCTTCGCGAGCCACACTGCAGGCACACGTGTCCTGGTCGCGGCTGCTGCTGCGCGGTGGGCTGGGTCTGCGGGCCGGGGCCGTACGTCTGGCTGGCGCCCCCGGAGATGGGGCTCATTCCGACGAAAAGTGGGCGCCGTTCGGCGGACCGCTGATCTCGGGGGGCCTGTCGTTCGCGCCGCTGAGCCTGCGCCGCCTGCGCGCTGACCTGACGGCCGAGGGCGGCTATCTGCTGTGGTCAGCGACGGCGGTGGTGGACCGTGTGCCGACCCTGGCGATCGCCGGCCCCTGGGCTGGCCTCTCGCTGTCTTTAGGCTTGGCGCTCTAGCCGGCCGCTGCGCCGCGCTACTTCTGAAACGGCGAGTTGAGCACGCTAAAGACGCTGTTCTTCAGCCAGAAGTCGTTGGCATGAACGCGGAAGCTCGACGGGCTGAGCTGGACGCGCGACAGATAGCCGCTGTGCGTGTGACCCATGACGTAGACGCCGAAGGCCTGCTCGGGGCGCTGCTGCGCGGTCTCGACAGCCAAGCGAGCCGCGACCTCCAGAAACACCTGCCGCCGATCCGGATCAAGCTTGCGCAGGAAAGGATACTCAAAGACCTCGTTGGTCAGGTACTGGCCGTCCTTGGCACCGTCGCGATTGCTGGCATCCCCGCGATGGCCGTGCTCGGCGAACAGGCCGTTTTCCAGCAGAAACTTTTTGCGCTGCGGCAGCCCCTTGGGCGTATGCGCGCCGAGGTAGCAGTCATGGTTGCCATACAGCCAGTCCGCGACGTGTCGACCGTCGCCAAACTCGTGCAGCATGCGAATGGCGCGCGCGTTGCGGCGCGAGCGATTGGTGCGATCGACCCAGTAGTCGATGAAGCGCTGCGCACTTAACCCCAGGGCATCGGGCGTATCGCTCAGCAGCACCGCATCATCGGCCTGCACGTCGAAGTAGCGATCGAGGCCGATCCACAGATCGTACATATCGCCGACCTGCACCAGCTTCAGTCGCGCATCGCCCTGATAGCGGCTCAGCTTTTCGAGAAACTCGACAAGATCGGCCGCCGCGCCCTGGAAGATGTCGCTCGACAGATAGCTGCGAAACCACTTCTCTTGCTCGGCGCTGAGGTGCTCGTTTTCGTGGTGCGGATAGCGGAAGCGTCCCTGCGGCGGACCGTCGTGGCGATAGCGCAGCCCGCCCGGCTCCGCCGCGTCGTCCGGCTGATGGGGATCGGGCAGACGGGTGATGAGCGGCAGGTGCAGGTCGGGCAGAAAGACGTAGATGTGCTCCCAGCTTGGCTCGGGCGCAAGCGGCGAGGGCGGCAGCCACTCGCTCTTGATGATCCGCACCGCGCTCTCCCCAGGATCGGTCAGCACCTGCAAGAGCGCGTTCACCGGTCCGGCATCGGCCTTGAGGCGAGCAGGGAACGACGACCCGTCGGTCACGAAATCACAGAGCAGGGCCCAGCGTCCCCAGACCACGCCGAAGTTGCGCTGGTGCGGATAGCGCTCGCCGTTGCCGCCCCAGCGCCCGCAGTCGAGGTAAAGAAACGAGAGCGGCTGGCTGCTCGTCGCACCGCCGCCGAGCTTGGCAAGCTCCTCGCGGTGGATCGGGATCTCATGGCTTGGCCGGATGACCTCGCCGATGTCGTTCGAAAGACCTGATGTCGCTGTGCTCATGCCGATATCGCGACCCGCCCGCTTCCTGCGCGGACCGCTTCCCCCTCATGTGCATCGTACCTGCGGATCGCCGCCCTGTGGGGACTCTCGGTGAGGGCCGAGCGTGGGGCGCCAACGCCGATCATTCCGGTCATTTCATTCCGATCATTCCGGTTCCGCCGCGCGTCTGTCCGTTGACAGCCGCACCGCGCTTGTTAAACGATGGCCGCTCCCCCCAAGCAAAGTGGCAATGAGGTCCCCGCATGTTGCGTGACATTGTGCATCGCACCGACCCTGAGCTGGCATCGCTGCTGGACCTGGAAGATCGTCGGCAGCGCGAAAAGCTCCGCCTAATTCCTTCGGAAAACTACACCTCGCAGGCCGTGCTCGAAACGCTGTCGTCGGCGCTGTCGAACAAGTACAGCGAGGGCTATCCCGGCAAGCGCTACTACGAGGGCCAGCAGTACATCGACGCCATCGAGCAGCTTTGCATCGCCCGCGCCAAGAGCGTCTTTGGCGCCGAGCACGCCAACGTGCAGCCCTACTCCGGCTCGCCGGCCAACCTGGCGGTGTACCTGGCGTTCTGCAAGCCCGGCGACGTGATCATGGGGCTCGGCCTGCCGGCCGGTGGTCACCTGACGCACGGCTGGAACGTCTCGATCACCGGCAAGTACTTCACCTCGGTGGCCTATGGCGTCCGGCGCGACACCGGTCGCGTTGATCTGAACGAGGTCGAAGAGCTCGCCAAGAAGCACCGGCCCAAGCTGCTGTTCTGCGGCGGGACCGCCGTGCCGCGCGTCATCGACTTCCC
>DAORCZ010000029.1:17412-21612 GCA_035345735.1 Pseudomonadota bacterium
CAGATCGTGAAGAACTCGCGCGCCCTGGCCGCGGCGCTTCTTGAGCGCGGCTACGATCTCGTCTCGGGCGGCAGCGACAACCATCTCATCCTCATCGATCTGACGAACAAAGAGATCACCGGCAAGCGCGCGGCACAGGCGCTCGATCGCGCCGGCATCGAGACCAACTACAACTCGGTCCCCTTCGATCCGCGCAAGCCCTTCGATCCCTCCGGTCTGCGCATCGGCACCCCGGCCATGACCTCGCGCGGGCTTGGCGAGAGCGATATGACCCAAGTCGCCGCCTGGATCGACCGCGCCATCACCGCCGAGAAGGCGGGCGACGCGCAGGAGCTTGCGACCATCGCCGCCGAGGTCCGCGAGCACCTGTTGCGCTATCCCGCCCCAGGCCTGTGAGCCGCGTGCCCCCGCATCCACATCGCTGGCTGGCACTGCGGTCGCTCGTCCTCCTGGGCAGCCTGCTCGCCACGTTGCCGCTTCCCCTCGCTCGGGCTGCGACGCCGTCGAGCCCATCGGCTGACGCCGCCGATGCCGGAGCCGCGGAACCGCGCCTGGACTGTCTGCCGCAGCGCAGTGGCGATCTGGTGGCGCTCGTGCGGGCGACGCCCTTTGCCAGCGCGCGCGATCTGACGCAGCCGGGGCCGCAGGCCATGGTGCCGATCACCCGTGGCTCGCCGCGCTGGATGTCGGGCTTTAACGCCATCCTGGCCTGGGAAAACGACGACTGTCCCGCGTTTGCCGCCTTCGCCGAACACATGGGCTACGACGCCTATGAGCTGACCGATACGCGCGGCCGCAGTCATCACTGGGTGCTCAGCGAAAAAGCGGGGCGGAAAAACGGCGTCTTCGTGCTGCGCGCACCGGGCGAGCGCGATCGTGCCCGTCCGCTGGTCGTCAGCGCTCCGCATCGCGGGCTGAGCTCGGATCTCGATGGGGCCACGCAGCTTTATCTGGCGACCTCGGGCGTGGCGCTGCTGCAGAACAGTGCGCATCCCTGCAACCTGGCAAGCTGCGGCGGCTGCATGATGGGCGACAGTCCGCTGTGCGGCGCCGCCGGCTGCACCCGGGCCTCCGATGCCGCTGGCTCCGTCGATAACCTGCAGTTCGCGCTGTTCGCCGCGCTGGTCGCGACGCGCCGCGATCTCCGCTTGGAATACGGCGCCCTGCCGACCAGCCTGCCTGCGTCGGCGTCACCGGGCTGTCGTGGATTGGCCCGGCTGAGCCAAGGCCCGGCACCCGCTGTCGCCAGCGGCCCGACGGTCGTCATCGATGCCATCGCCGGGGCGTTGCAAACTCGGCTGGGGGCCGGCTGCGTCTGCTACGGCGAAGGTTCGACGGCTGCCGCGTGCAAGCCAGCGCCGCGCGAGTCGATCTACGGCCGCTTGGCCAATGAAGAGCCGCTGCGTCCCTTCGACCCCTGCGGTCAGCCAGCGACGCAGCGCTCGGGTCGCTATCTGTACATCGAGAGCCGTGGTCTACCGCCGCTGAGCCTGGCCGCCGTCATCAACCAAGCCCTGCCCCTGCCCAGCGCGACTGCCCCAGCAACTGCGCCCACCACGCCCAGCGCTCCCGCCAGCCGATAGCCCGCCGCCCGCCGCGGTTGACCATTCTGCGATTCGTTCGCATGATAGTCGGCATGCGCCGCGTCCCGCTCAGCAAGTCGCTCGACTCTGCCGCCCTCCGCCGCGCCTTGACCCGGCTGCACGAGCACGTCAAGGAGCAGGGCCTGAAGGCTTCCACCACGCGTGAGCTGATCGCGCGGGCTGCCCTGCGTCGTCGCGGACACTTCACCGCCGACGATCTGATGGCGGAGCTGCGCGCCGAGGGGCATGGCGACATCCACACCGCGACGATCTATCGTGTCCTGCCGCTTTTGGTCGCCGCCGGCCTGCTGCAGGTCACGCTGGTCGGCAGCGGCGCCGGCACACACTACGAGCGCGCCTTCGAGCGCGAGCATCACGATCACCTGATCTGCACGCGCTGCGGCAAGATCGTCGAGTTCGAGTTCGAGGCCATCGAGGTCTTACAGCGCGACGTCGCCGAGAGCTTCGGCTTCCACCTCACCGGCCATGTCCACGAACTCTTTGGGCTGTGCGCCGCCTGCCACCCCAGCCCGGGCTGAGCCGCGGCGGACCGACCCGCTGGGACCCGCTGGCTGCCGGGATCACTCAAGTAACCGAGGAGCAGGCTGACTCCATACAGGCCCAGCGAGCCGGTCACGCAGAGCACATACGCCCCCCCAGTCAGGCGACCGGCGATCAAGAAGAGCAGGCTGGCGACAAAGCCCAGCATCCCCAGCAGGCCGACGGCTACGATGACCCGCGCTCCGCGATCGCGCGAGCGGTGCGCCAGGTCTTTGTTGCTCATGACAGGCCCCGCGGCAGGCTCAGGGATGGCGGGGTCAGGCTCTGCAAGTGTAGCTCGGTCACGGCCTCGCCGAGCACAGCGCAGAGCGCCTCTAGGCACGGCGCATCCAAGCGAACCGTTACCGCGCCGAGGTGCACGCAGACGCAGCCGCACTCGGTGCAGCGCTGCACGTGAGCGACGGGGTTCTTGGCCAAAGTGACGTGGTGGCAAGCGTTCTGAATCGACATCGTGTCCTCCCAGTAACCAGTGTTTATGCAAATGATTCGCATTGTCAATTGTCTCTGCGGCCCCCCAAGGATTTGCCCGAGAATTCCTGGGGCCCGCCCGCCTTTGCAGTGGCCAGCTGGCACCGGCTCTGGGATAGTGCGGCGATGCAGGCCATCATCATTGCCGCCGGAATGGGCCGTCGCCTGAGCCCCTACACCGATGACCGTCCGAAGTGCTTGGTCGAAGTCGCTGGTCGCCCGATGATCCGTCGCGCCATCGAAGCCCTGCGCGGGGCCGGCTGCGATCGCATCACCGTGATCCGCGGCTATCGCGGCGACACGCTGATGCAGGCGCTGGCCGGCGAGCCGGGGGTCGACTTCGTCGAAAACGCCGACTTCGCGCGCAACAACATCCTCTTGTCGCTGATGCACGCCGAGCCGGTCATGGACGACGGTTTTCTGTGCAGCTACGCCGACATCGTCTTTCGCCCCGAGGTCGCCGCGGCGCTGGCCGCCCACCCCGCGGAGCTCTCGCTGCTTGTCGATCCCTTCTGGGCCGAGGCCTACGACGGCCGCAGCGACCACCCCATCCCCGAAGCCGAGCTTTGCGCCGTGCAGGGCCCCGACGATCGCGTGCTGCGCGTCGGCAAGGGCGCGGTCCCGCCCGCACAAGCCATCGGCGAGTTCACCGGCCTGTGGAAAGCGACGCCGCACGCCGCGCGCACCCTGCGCGAACTTTTCCGTCGTCGCCTCGCCGAGCGCGGACTCGACGCACCCTACGGCCGCGCCCCCCGCCTGCAGGTCGCCTACCTCACCGACCTATTCAACGACCTCATCGAGCAGGACTTCCCGCTACACGCGCTGCGCATCCCCAGCCCGCGCTCGTACCGCGAGATCGACACCGTGCAGGATCTACATCGCGCGGCCGAGGTGGTGAACTGGTAGCGACGACAGGCTACGCTATCTCAGCCTTGTATCGAGAAGTCTCGCTGACTTCCCTTAGATACTCGCAGGCTATCTCAAAGATAGCTTAGGCCTATTTTAAGCTACGGTTTCCCGCATATGCCGATCTAGGTGACTTAACCCGTTAGATTGACCCACCTGCACAGCAAGGCTAGGAATAGACCTATGCCAGCTAGAAGAAAGCCCGCTGCTAAGCCCGCCCCCGCTCCCAAGAAGAGTCCGGCTGACAGCCGGAAACCGACAAAAGGGCCGGTGAGCAAGCCGAGCAAGAAACCGCGCAAAGCGACCTCTGGAGTCGGTAAGACGGCCAAGTCTGCGCCAGCGTTCACCAAAGGAGGCAAGGGTCTTCCCCGGCGGACCACGCGCACTCAGACGGCGACAGCCCCCGCCTATCGCTTGAAATCAGCGCGTGATCTGGGGCCGGAAGTGGCTGAGATCCTCAAGTTCACTGGCCTGCAGCCTACCCGCCCGTTAGCGACGGACGAGCTGCAGCGGCTCCTCAAAGCCCCGAGCGATGTCTTTGCGATTGCCGACAACGCTGCTGCACAGTTCGAAAAAGACGTCGGTTTGCTCGCCCTGCGCGACTTCCCAGCCGAGCAGCTCAAGGCGCTGGTCGAGCGTGCGATGTACCTGCGGGTGCGACCGCAGCACCTGCAGGAAGCCG
>DAORCZ010000030.1:0-21464 GCA_035345735.1 Pseudomonadota bacterium
TCTCGACCATCTACGGCAATCTTTCCCCCGAAGTGCGGCAAGCCCAGGCCGAGCGTTTTCTGCAAGGTGAAACGCAAGTCGTCGTCGCCACCGATGCCGTGGGTATGGGCCTAAACACTCCCGCCCGCCGCGTCATCTTTACCACCGCCATCAAGTTCGATGGCGATGCCGAGTGCGAGATCTCCGCTGCCCTCGCCAAGCAGATCGCCGGCCGCGCCGGTCGCTACGGCGAACACGAGGCCGGTCTCGTCGCCGGCATCGACGCGATGACCCACCGCACGATCGCCGCGCTGATCCGCCAGCGCCCAGAAGAGCTGCCGACGAGCGGCTTTTTCGTCTCGCCCAACCTCGATTATCTGCAGCAAATTAGCGACGCTACGGGCCAAACGAAATTATACAATCTGCTGCAATTATTCGTGAAACATATCAATGTTCACGATGAATTCTTCCTGCCCTCACATTTACAAGATCAGCTGGCCTATGCTCGTTGGCTAGATAATCTTGATTTGTCGCTGGCGGATCGCTTTACCCTCAGCCTCTGTCCGATTTCTAAGAAGGTCATTATGTTGGAACAGGCGCTGCGGGCCTGGGCGCAAGCACGAGCGCGCAACATGGTTGTCCGGCTGCCGCCCCCGCACCTGCTGCCGCGGTCCGCCGACTACGACGAGCTGCAGTTCCACGAAGACAGCTGCAAACTCTACGCGGCCTACGCCTGGCTGAGCTACCGCCTGGCCGATACCTTCCCCGACGCCGAAGCGGCGCAGGAAGGCATGGCCAGCACCTCGGCCCGCATCGACCGCATCCTGCAGGCCGAGAGCTACCGCCCCCGGCGCCGTCGCTAACCCCCGACAGCGGCGAACCCGCCATCGTCTCACAGCCGATTTCCTTATTCATGAATCACAGGGGCTGGCCGGCGGGCGCAGCCTACAGCGCGGGGTCCCCGCCCGGTCGGCGATGTAGCTGGGGCTGTTCTTCTGGTCTTCGATCGCCTCGACCGAGGCGCCCCGGGCGCGGCCACCCGTCGCGTTGCGAATCCAGAGGTCGAGCCAGTCGTAGAGCCACTGCGCCGTCCCCTCCATGCCGACGTCGCCGGAGGTCACCAGCCGGCACGCGCCGCGCCGCCAGGGCCCACGGCGCCTGGCCTGGCCCGAAATGGGGCGGACGATCATCGCGACGATCTCGGCGAGATTCGCCGCACTGCGCAAGCTTTGCCGCGAGCCTTGCAAATCGAGCATGGATTGCGCGCAGGGCATCGCACGGCCGGCTTGCAAGCCGGCAAAGAGTGACAGATTTTCGTGCAGCCCCGCTGGGCGGCCCGGGCTGCTTGGCATCACGGGTGCATAGCTCGCTTACTGACATTCTGGACCTCCAGGTCACCAAGTCTGGCTACCAAGAGACCAAGAGACCTTGAGGTCATGAGATAGGAAACGCAGATCATGCTTAGCCAAACGGTCGGATACGCAGTGCTGGCGCTGGGGTACTTGGCGAAAGTGCAGGAGCCGACCTTTGTCCGCGACATCGCTACCGCCACCGCCATCCCTGGCCCATATCTTGCGAAGCTCATCAATCAGTTGGCGCGGAAGGGCTTGGTCACCACCCAACGCGGCTTGCGCGGTGGCGTGACCTTGGGCCGACCCGCTTCTGAAATCACGCTGATGGAGCTCTGTGAGGCCTTAGATGAACCCGTGGTCCAGAAACGCTGCCTGCTGGGATTGGCGCAGTGCTCGACGGAGCAAGCCTGTCCAGCGCACAAGTTCTGGGCCAAGGAGCGAGCGACCATTCTCGACTTTTTTAGTCGGACCACGCTTACCGACATCGCTCGCTTCACCCGCACGCCTCGCGCCCCCAAAGGCCCCGGTTCCTTGGTTGCTCTGCGCACGCGGTCAGCCAAGTAGCCAGGTCTAGGCGACAGACTCCACCAACCAGAACCGGGCCCGCGCCGCGCTGGGCGCGTGGCAGATCCATCGAGTGCCAAAGGGCGCTCACGAATGTGGAGGTATGTCGTGTCGCAGAACAGACTGTCTCGTCGATCGTTCCTGACGGCCTTGGGAGCGGGAGCCGGGGCCGCAGTGGCCTCGCGCGGCTGGGCGTTCAACTTCTTAGAGCCGGTCACGGTCGAAAACCCGCTGCGCGCCTATCCCAACCGCGGCTGGGAGCGCATCTATCGCGATCTGTACGCCTACGACTCGACGTTTACCTTCACCTGCGCGCCCAACGACACGCACAACTGCATCCTGCGCGCGTACGTGCGCAGCGGCACGGTGATCCGCATCGGCCCCACCTTCGGCTACGGCAAAGCGGTCGACGAATCGGGGGCCAAGGCTTCGCATCGCTGGGATCCGCGCTGCTGTCAGAAGGGCCTGGCGCTGGTCCGCCGCTTCTATGGGGATCGGCGCTGCAAGTACCCGCTGGTCCGCAAGGGCTGGCTAGAGTGGGCCCGGGCGGGCTTTCCGCGCGATCCGGGCAGCGGCAAGGTCGACGCCAAGTACCTGCAGCGCGGCAAAGACACCTTCGAGCGCGTGGGCTGGGATGAAGCCTTTGAGCTTGCAGCCAAGGGCTTCCAGAATGTGTCGTCGAGCTACAACGGCGACCAAGGAAAGAAGTGGCTGCTCTCGCAGGGCTTCGATCCCGAGATGGTCGAGACGACGCACGGCGTCGGCACGCAGGTGATCAAGATGCGCGGCGGCATGCCGCTATTGGGCATCACCCGCATCTTTGGTCAGTACCGCTTCGCCAACACGCTGGCGCTTCTGGATGCGCACACGCGCAAGGTCGGTGCCGACGCTGCCCTGGGGGCGCGCGGCTGGGACAACTACACCTGGCACACCGACCTGCCGCCTGGCCACCCGATGGTGACGGGACAGCAGACGGTGGACTGGGATCTGGCAATGGCCGAGCGGGCCAAGCTGCTGGTGGTCTGGGGCATGAACTGGATCACCACCAAGATGCCGGACTCGCACTGGCTGACCGAGGCGCGCCTCAAGGGCACCAAGATCGCGGTGATCGCGGCCGAGTATTCCGCCACGATGAACAAGGCCGACCTGGCCTTGATCGTGCGACCGGGGACGACGCCGGCCCTGGCCCTGGGGCTCTCGCAGGTGATCTTGAGCGAGAAGCTCTACGACGCCGACTACATCAAGGCCTACACCGATCTGCCCTCGCTGGTCCGCATGGACACGCTGGAGCGTCTGGATGCGCGCGATGTCGGTGGGCTCAAGCTGGTCGGCGGCTTGGCCGCCAAGGTGCTGAAAAAAGGCGAGAAGGCGCCGCCGGCAACGCAGCAGACAACGACCGTGGTCCCCGAAGCGCTGGAAGCCAAGCTGCAGCCGTTTGTCGTTTGGGATCAGAAGACCGGTAAGCCGGCGGCGGTGACGCGCGATGAAGTCGGAGCGCGCTTCCGCAAGCGCAAGCTCGACCCGCAGCTAAGCGGCCACGTCGAAGTTCAGCTGGCCGATGGCAAGACCGTGACCTGTCGCCCGGTCTTCGATCTGATCGAAGAGTACGTGAACAAGAACTTCACTCCCGCCCAAGTCGAGGCCATCACCTGGGCGCCGGCAGCGGGGGTGCAGGCTCTGGCGCGCGAGATCGCGAAGAACCCCGAAGGCACGCTGTTCGCCTGCGGCATGGGACCGAATCAGTTCTTCAACAACGACCTCAAAGACCGCGCGATCTTCTACTTGGCGTCGCTCACCCGCAACGTCGGCTTCGTCGGGGGCAACGTCGGTTCGTATGCCGGCAACTACCGCACCGCCTACTTCAACGGCCTGCCGCAGTACGCCTTCGAAGATCCGTTCGACATCGAGCTCGATGAGAACAAAGCCTCGCGCGTGAAGTCCTACGTTCGCTACGAGTCGGTGCACTACTGGAACCACGGCGATCACATCCTGCACATGGGCAAGGAGCGGATCACCGGCAAGGGGCATATTCCGACCCCCACCAAGGCGATCTGGGTCAGCAACTCGAACTCGCTGATCGGCAACGCCAAGGGCCACTACGAGACGGTCGCCAATACCCTGCCGCGCGTCGACATGGTGATCGTCAACGAGTGGTGGTGGACGGCCTCGTGCGAGTACGCCGACATCGTCTTCCCGATCGACTCGTGGGCCGAGTTCAAGCACCCCGATGTCACGGCCAGCGTGACCAACCCGTTTATCTCGGTGTTTCCGCGCACGCCGATCGATCGCATCCACCGCACGAAGTCGGACATCGACTGCAGCGCCGGCGTGGCGCTGGCCCTGGGCAAGCTGACCGGTGATGAGCGCTTCGGAAAGATGTGGCAGTTCGTCAACCAAGGCCGCGTCGATGTCTACCTGCAGCGCATCTTCAACGCGTCGAACATGGCGCGCGGCATCAACTTCTTGGCCGCCGAAGAGAAAGCCAAGGAAGGCATCCCGACGCTGATTGCCTCGCGCACCTATCCCAAGGTGGTGGGCTGGGAGCAGGCCTACGAAGATCGGCCGTGGTACACGCGCACCGGTCGGCTGGAGCTTTATCGCGATGAAAAAGAGTTCCGCGAGAGCGGTGAGAACCTGCCGGTGCATCGCGAGCCGATCGACTCGACGGCCTACGAGCCGAACGTCATCGTCGCCCAGCCCCACCCGGCGATTCGGCCGAAGGGCCCCGAGCAGTACGGTGTCGGACGCGACGATCTGAACAGCGAAGTGCGGCAGGCCCGGCACGTCGTCAAGCCGTGGAGCGAAGTGGAAAAGACGCAGCATCCGCTGCGGCGGGCCGACCCGCAGTTCCGCTTCACCTTCCATACTCCGAAGTACCGGCACGGCGCCCACACCACGCCGGTCGATACCGACATCGTCGCGGTGTGGTTTGGTCCGTTCGGCGATCTGCTGCGGCACGACAAGCGCACGCCGTACGTGACCGAGGGCTATATCGAAGTCCACCCAGAAGATGCCAAGGAGCTGGGCTGCCAGGACGGCGACTATGTGTACGTCGATGCCGACCCCGCCGACCGTCCGTTCCGCGGCTGGCAGAATCGCCCCGAAGACTACAAGATGTCGCGCCTGCTGGTCCGCCTGCGCTACTACCCGGGCACGCCGCGCGGGGTGACGCGCATGTGGCACAACATGTACGGCGCGACCTATGGCTCAGTGCGCGGACACGAGAGCGATCCGCAGGGCCTGGCGCGTAATCCCGACACCGGATATCAGGCGCTGTTCCGCTATGGCGGTCACCAAAGCTGCACGCGCGGCTTCCTGAAGCCGACGCACATGACCGACACGCTGGTGCGCAAGAACACGATGACGCAGCAGCTAGGGGCGGGCTTTGAACCCGATGTGCACTGCCCGACCGGCGCCCCGCGCGAGGCCTATGTGCGCATCACGCGCGCCGAAGCCGGCGGCATGGGCGGACAGGGCGTGTGGCGGCCGGCGCAGAAGGGCCTGACCCCGACGTACGAGTCCGAGGCGATGAAGCAGTACCTCGCGGGCGGTTTCATCGCGGTCGACAAGTAGCCGCGGACTCGGCCCGCCGCTTGCTTTACCTCAGGCCAGCCGGGCGCCCTCGCGGGGGCGCGCGCACAGCAACAAGGACGCAGCCATGAGCAAGGTTCACAACTGGCACCTCAATCGCGACATGGAGTACCCCTACGAGGGCTCGCGCCCGTCGCGTCAGATCGCCTACATCTTCGACACCAACAAGTGCATCGCCTGCCAGACCTGCACCGTCGCCTGCAAGACGACCTGGACATCCGGCAAGGGTCAAGAGCACGTCTTTTACAACAACGTCGAGACCAAGCCCTATGGCTTCTTCCCGCAGGCCTGGGACGTGAGCGTGCAGCGCCTGCTGGGTCCAAACAAGTGGAAGAAGGACACCTACGAAGGCAAGACGGTGTTCGAGGCTGCCCCTCCCGGTGAGCGCGTGCTGGGCTACTTGCCGGAAGAAGAAGACTACGCCTCGCCCAACCTGGGCGAAGACGTCATCGCCGGCTCAGTGGAAAAGGGCGCGTTCTTCCAGGGCATGCACCAGACCTGGATGTTCTATCTGGCCCGCATCTGCAACCACTGCACCTATCCCGGGTGCTTGGCGGCCTGTCCGCGCAAGGCGATCTACAAGCGACCGGAAGACGGCATCGTGCTGGTCGATCAGTCGCGCTGCCGCGGCTATCGCGAGTGCGTGAAGGCCTGCCCGTACAAGAAGATTTTCTACAACATGATCACGCGGGTCTCCGAGAAGTGCATCGGCTGCTTCCCGCTGATCGAGCAAGGCGAGCAGCCGCAGTGCGTGAAGACCTGCATCGGCAAGATCCGACTGCAGGGCTTCCTGAGCAAGCCGGGAGAAGAGCGCGCCGACAACCCGCTCGACTATCTGATCCGAATCCGCAAGATCGCGCTGCCGCTGTATCCGCAGTACGGGACCGAGCCGAACGTCTATTACATCCCGCCGATCCACGTCCCGATCTCGTTTACGCAGCAGATGTTCGGGCCGGGTGTCGAAGCGGCGATGCAGACCTATCGCAGTGTGCCGAACGATCCCGATCTGTTGTCGGCGCTGCTCTTGTTCGGTAACACGCCGCGCATCCTGCATCGCTTCCGCCGCGACGGTCAGGAAGCCGTCGGCTACGACGACAAGGATCAGGAAGTGGTGCGCGTGCCGTTTACCGAGCCGTTCTTTACGCGCGACTTCTTCGACAAGAAGAACGACGTGTACCGCCACAACATCACGTAGCGAACGCGCTGCGTGTGGACATTTCGCCGAGGTGAATCATGTGGGCTAAGACGTTGTGGGGCGGGCTGGGACTGCTGCTGGCGGTATCCGGTTGCTGGGGAACCGATCATCCGCCGGCCGGCACCAGCACCGAGCTAAAAGCGCTGAAGGTCGCAAGCCTTCCCATCGAAGATCCGCTGTCGCTGGCCTGGGACACCGCGCCCGAAGCGACCGTGGTGTTGCTGCCGCAGTCGATCACGTATCCCATCCTGGGCCGCGGCACGATCGGTGAGCTCAAGGCACGCGCACTCTCTGACGACAAGTTTCTGGGGCTGCGCCTGTCGTGGGCCGATAAGACGCACGACGAGACCTTGGAAGTCGACAAGTTCACCGATGCCGTAGCCGTTGAGCTGCCGCTGGGCGATCCGCAGAAGACCAACCCGATGATGGGCAGCAGCGAAAACCCGGTGTACATCCTGCACTGGAAAGCGGTCTGGCAGCGCGACGTCGACAAGGGACGCGCCGATGTTCAGGATCTGCACCCCGGGTACTATTCCGATCCCTATCCCTTTGTCTCGGGTCGCTTCCCCTACGAAGTACAGGAGTCGTTTCAGACCGACAACGCGCGGCGCTACTTTCCGGGCCTAGCGGCCGGCAATCCGGTGAGCAAGCTGTATCGCCGCTGGCCAGTGGAAGAGCTACACGCCGAAGGATTTGGCTCGCTGGCCGATCACAGCGCACAGGATGCGCGCGGCAAGGGCGTGTGGCGAGACGGTCGCTGGTCGGTGGTGCTGGCGATTCCGCGCGAGGTTCCCGATCGTGCCAACCCGCATCTGCTTCCGGGACAGAACACGCTGGTTGCGTTTGCGCTGTGGGATGGCGGCTCGCAGAACGTCGGCGGTCGCAAGCACTGGGCACCCTTTTTGAAGCTGGTCCTGCCATGAACCCGATCACGCAAGACATGGGGGGTGCGCCGCAGCCCGCGGGGGCCGACAGCCTGCCCGATCCGCTGGTCCGCGCCGAGCACTATCGAGTCCTCGCCGCCGCCTTTGCCTATCCCGATGCCGAGGAGCTAGCCACGCTGCTGGCCGAGGCCGAGCAAGCGGCAGCTGCCGCCGGACAGAGCGAGCTGGCGAGCTTTTCCGCTGCGCTCTTGACCGCGGTCGAGCCGGGCTTGGCGGGCGAGTACAACCGGCTGTTCGCGCAGTCGGTGGCCTGCAGCCCGTACGAGACCTCGTATGTTGCAGCCGACAAGGGCGTACAGCTGGGCCGCTTGGCCGCGCTGATGGAGGCCTTCTGCGTGCGCAGTCGCGGCGCCGAGCACGAGAGCCCCGATCACATCGGCAGCGAGCTGGAGTTCATGGCCTTTCTGTGCCTGAAGGAAGCGACGCATCGCGACGAAACCAGTGCCGAGGGACAGGAAGCCTACGCCGCCGTACGACAAGCCCAGGCGCTGTTCCTGCAAGAGCATGTGGCGCGCTGGGCCGGCGTGTTTGCCGACGGTCTGCGGCGCGCGACGCGGCTGCCCTTTTATGCGCTGCTCGCCGAGCTTCTGCCGACCTGGCTGGCGCAGGATCTGACGAAAAACGGCTGGCCGTATGAGCCGCTGGTACCGCGCCGGCACCTGCCCCTTTTGCAGCCCGATGGCTCGCTGCAATCGACGATCGCAACCGGCGAAGTAGACGACGACGCGATGAGCTGCCCCATGGCCAGCCCGCAGTCCGAGCCGACCGACGGCGAGCCAGTCTTCATCGGATAGCGCCGCGGCACGCGCGCCGGCGGAACACGCTTGGCGCGAGCGATGCATGCGTGTGGTGAACAGGAGAACGGGGATGCGTCTTTCGCATGGATGGGTCTTGGGGGTCTTGCTTGTAGGTCGCGCGTGGGCACAGGGGGTGCCGCCGGCCGAGCCGGTCGCGCCGGGAGGGGCCACGAATCCGCCGCGTAGCGACTCCGCCGGGCCCCCGGCGATAACGGGGGCGACCACGGCGACGCCGACCGGGACAGCCACCGCAGGCGAGGCCATGACCCCGCCTGTGTCGGTCAGTCCGCCGGCCCCGATAGTCAGCCCACCAGCGACCGCGACCCCGACGTCCGCCAGCCCAGGAACGCCCGCCACGGGCGGTAGCGAGCCGAAAGCAGAGCCGCCTCGCGTCGAGCGTCCCGCCCCCTATTCGCTGCCCTTTGGCCTGCGCCCGATCATTCCGGTCACCGTCCTGCGACTGGATTCCGTCGTGGCCACCTATCGCAGCAACGACAACCTGGGGGTGACGACCACGATCCTGCCGCTGGTCGGGTATCGCTTTTCGCCGCACTTCATGGGCATCGCGCGCTGGGGCCTGATTGGCAACGCGGCTCCCGATGGCAGCGCGGGCGTCTCGGTGCCCAACGTAGCGCTGGGAGGAATCTGGGGGCTGAAGCTGCCCGCCAACCTGCGCCTGGGATTCTTCTTGGGCGCGACGGTGCCGCTGGGGACGGGCGGCGCCAAGGCGACCGACCCACTTACGACGGCAGCGACGGCAGCGGGCCTGTATTCCCGCTCGGCGATGGACAACGCGATGTTCGCGGTGAACGACTTCACGCTGTTTCCTGGCGTCGACTTCGCCTACGTCGGCCACGGCTTGACGGTGCAGATCGAAGCGACACTCCTGCAGCTGATGCGGGTCAAAAACGAAGCGACGCAGACCGATGCCTTCCGCACGAACTTCACCGCTGGCCTGCATACCGGCTTCTTCGTGACGCGCTGGCTGACGCTGGCCGCCGAGCTGCGCTATCAGCGCTGGCTATCGACTCCCGATGCGGTGGCTGCCGATGAGACGCTGCGCGACAACCTGTCTTTGGCCGTCGGTCCCCGCTTTCATGTGAAGTGGGGTCGCGGCTTCCTGCGACCCGGCATCGCTTACAACGCCGGACTCGCGGGCCGCTTGAGCAGCAATAGCTATCACATGGTTCTGATCGATATTCCGTATGTGATGTAGGCCGGGGCAGCGGAACGCGGGCAGACGCAGTAGCGACGGGCCGAGGCAGTCCCCTGCATCACGAGCACGATTAAGAAGAAGCGAGGTACGTCGTGTCGCACGAGCATTCTGGCGGGTTTCCGCAAGACCACGAGCCCAGCGTCCCCGACCCTTCGCAGGAGTTTGAAGGTTCGCCGATCGACCCCCGCGATCCCAGCTGTGATGTCCTGATCGTGGGGGCTGGACCGACGGGCATGATGCTGGCCTGCGTGCTCTGCCGCTTTGGCTTGCGCATCCGCTTGATCGATGCCGGTCGCGGCCCGACCCCGTGGTCGAAAGCGCAGGTTCTGCACGCGCGCACGCTGGAACTATTGGAACAGTTGGGGATTGTCGAGCCGTTCCTGCAGCAGGGCCGTCCGCTGCATACGCTCAGCATGTACACCCCGGACTGCAAGCGCCTGTTTCAGTTCCAAGTCGGCGAGCCGGACAGCCTGTACCCCTACATGCTGAGCCTGCCGCAGCGCGAGACTGAGCTGCTTTTGATCGAACACCTCCAACGCTGCGGGGTGGTGATCGAAAGGCAGACCCGCTTGGTCGGGCTGAGCCAGGACGACCGCTGCGTGAGTGCCTACTTGGAGCGCGCAGGAGATGGCAGCAAGACCGGCATCCTTTCCCACTATGTCGTCGGCTGCGATGGCTTGCACAGCACCGTGCGACAGCTCCTGCAGATCGACTTTTCCGGCAACACCTACCGGCAGCGAGTGCTGCAGGCCGATGTCCGCATCGACTGGCCGCTACAGCACGCGGAAGACGAGGTCGTCGGCTTCGTCTCGGAGCACGGGCCGCTGGGCGCCTTCCCCCTGCCGGGGGAACATCGCTATCGTCTCATGGTCTTTGATGCAGGCCTGGCCCCGACGCTGGAGAACTTTCAATACCTCGTGGATTCGCGCGGGCCAGCCGGGGCGCGGGTCAGCGATCCGGCCTGGATGAACGAGTACACCATCCACTGCCGCCTGGCTTCGCACTATCGCTTGGGCCGCGTCTTCCTCGCCGGGGATGCCGTCCACGCCCACAGTCCCTCGACGGGACAGGGGATGAACACGGGCATGCAGGACGCGTTCAACCTGGGGTGGAAGCTGGGGCTGGTGGTCAAGCAGCGGGGCCAGCCCGCGGTCTTAGATAGCTATGAAGCCGAGCGCCGGCCCGTCGCTGCCCGGCTGCTGACGACAACCGATGCGAGCACGCAGGGGCTGCAAGAGTTGCTCACGCTGTACAGCCCGGTGGCGCAGGGCCTGCGCAATGTCCTGGTGCGGTTTCTGGCACCGCTCGGCATGGTGCAACGCAGCGTGTCGCGCACGCTCTCGATGCTGGATGTGAGCTACGAGCGCAGTCCGCTGGTGCACGAAGACCACAACCTGCGGGCCAGCGGATCGATCTACGAAGAAGACAGCGTTGGCCTGCGGAGCTGGATGACCTTTGGCGATGGACCCAAGCCGGGGCAGCGCGCCTTCGATCATGAAGTGTTCGAAGCGGGTGGCCACCATGGCCATCGCCTGTTCTCGCTGCTGTCGAGCACCCAGCACACCCTGCTGCTCTTTGTGGGGCTGCACGAAACCGAGGACGCCTACCAGCGCGTCGCCGATCTGGCACGCAGCGTTCGCGAACGACACCCGGAAAGCGTGCTGCCGCTTCTTGTGCAGGTCAGCCCGCTGCCGCAGGGACATGGCATCAAGCTCTGGGATGGTCCGCTGCTGTTTGACCGCAAGGGCGGGCTGCATCAACGCTATGGAGCCCGCAGCGACTGCCTGTACCTGATCCGCCCCGACGGACACATCGGCTATCGCAGCCAACCCGCCGACCTGCTCAAGCTGGAAGCCTATCTGCAGCGCCTCTTCGCGGCGAACCCGGCCTAAGAGCGTAGCCCGCCCACTACCAACGCTCCTTTGTCCTGGTGGGTTGGGGATGGCGGGGTTGCCCCGGCTTGCACCGAGCGTTGCACGCTGCCCACCGCGTTCGCCCCATCCTTCTCCGCGGCGGCGGGCGCGAGGTCTGGCTACTGCGCCAGCGAGCGGATGTGCTCGCGAAGCGCCGCGACGACCTGCGGCTTGGCATCTAGGTCGGGGTTCGGCGGCATTGCCGGACTCTTGCCGACCGCCATGCCACCGCTCTTGATGATCGTCTCGATCTGGCTGTCGGTGATGCTGCCCTGCCAAGCCTTGTCCTGGAAGTTGCGCGGCTTGGGGGTCAGCGCGACGGCACCCGGGCCATCGCCAGCCCCCCGCGGCCCGTGGCAGGTGACGCAGCGGGTATCGAACACGGTCTTCGCCTCTTGGCGCGCAGCCTCGGGGATGCTGCTGCCACCACCGGCCTTGTTGCACGCCGGGGAGAAGGCCAGGAGGCCAAGGCAGAACGCCAGGGTAGTTCGGGTCATGGGATGTCTTCTTTCATGGAGGGATCGATGGAGTTGCACTTCATCCGCGGGCGCGATGGGTTGCGCCGGGAACCTTGGATGCTTCGTCGCAGATCAAATGCAAAAACGTTGCCAACAATGCGTCAGGACTGGCGTGGGACCGAGCGGCGCGGCAGTCGGCTAGCGGCCCGACCGCGACCTCAAGCAGGCGAGCCCCGCGGCATCGGCACAGCGTATGCAGCCCGGACATCAGAGACACCTCGATCACTGAAACGTCCCCCCCCAACCCATGGCCCGCGCTTGATGAAGCTCGCGCAGCCGCTGCGCCGCGCGGGGCTTCACGGCATCCACAAGTGGCCAGGCCCGGGGTGCGGGGCGTCTGTTGTGCCGGCTCAGATCGCGCGGGGCCGCGGGGCGGGTCAGGGGACCTGGGTCAGGGCCGTCAGGCGGGTCAGAGTCTCGCTGCTCTTGCTGCGCTCCATCAGGTCCAGGAACGAAAGGACGTCGGGCAGGTGGGGCGGGATGGGTCGCAAGCGCAGCAGGGCCGTGCGCGAGCCGCCAAAGTTGCAGGAGAACTCTCCGCCCATCGGCAGCTCGCCATAGGCTTCGAGGAGGCGGCTGGTCCACAGGGCGCGCGGGGCGGCGAGGCCGCCTAAGCGGCTAGAGACCCAGGCCAGCGTGGCGACGTTGAGGCGCGCATTGAGCCGGTTGCACAGCGGCCACAGCGTCTCTAGCCCTGCCTGGGCCTCGCGAAACTGCCCGAGCGCGCACAGGCTCTCGCAGCGGTCGATGCGTCCCACCAGATGATCGGGCTGAAGCGCGAGCGCCTGGTCGGCCGCCCGCAGGGCTGCCGCGGGTTGCCAGAGCCGCTCGTGGGCGAAGTTGGCGAGGGCGATGAGGGCGGCCGCCAGGCTCTCTGGACGGCGGTGCATGGCGCGTAGCCGAGTCTCCGCCTGTTCGTACAATGATTTGGCTTTATCCGGATGACCGGATAATTCCAAGAGCGCAGCCTGCGTCCAAGCCAAGGTGGCAAGCCAGCTCTCATCACCGATGGCCGTGAAGACCTCCTTGGCTTGGCCTAGCTCATGGCGAGCCCGCTCATAGTCGCCCTGCCGCGACGCCAGCACCGCCAGCCGCACCAACCGACGGCCTTCGCGCTGCTGCGGCGGACGCTTGGGCAGAAGTCGCAGCAGCGGAGCACCACTGCTCGTCTGCTGGGTGATGGGGACGATGACCTCACCTTCGCAGCGATAGCTGGAGGCATAGTCGATCAGCAGGGCGACCTCATCGGCGCTGCGCGTCTCGGCATCGACGTCCCAGATGCAGACGACGCTATCGAGGCTGACGCTGAGCAGGCGGCGTCCATCGGGACTGAAGCAGGCGCCGCGCACCGGACCGGCATGCCCACGCAGGATGGACAGCGCTCGTCCGCTGCGCGCATCCCAGATGCGAGCCGTGTGATCGCGGCTGGCCGTCACCACGCGCTGACCATCCGGGCTGAAATCGACAGTGCGCACATACTCGCTGTGTCCCTTGAGCTCGGCGAGCAGCCGCCCGCTGTCGGGCTCCCAGATGCGCGCCGTCTGATCCCGGCTGCCGGTCGCCACGCGGCCCCCCTGCGGGGCATAGACCGCGTGCTGCACGCCGCCCATGTGACCGCTGAGCTTGCGTAGCAAGCGGGGTGGCTGCAGCGAAAAGATGCAGGCCGTCTGATCTTCCGATGCGCTGATCAGCGCCTGGCTGTCCGGACGAAAGGCCACGCTGTTGATCAGGCCGGTGTGCGCCCGAAGATCGGCCACCAGCCGACCGCTTACAACCTCGTAGACCTGGACCGTGCCCTCGGAAGTCCCGACGGCAAGCAGGCGCGTATCAGGGCTACCGGCCAGGCAGCAGATGCGGCTGCCCAAGGTGGCGGAAAACAGCTTCTGTCCTCGTTCGGGATCAAAGACCGCCAGCGTGGAAGCGCTCGCCGTGGCGGCCCAGCGGCCATCGCTGCTCAGCTGGACGTGATTGACGGCGCCGCCATGCCCCGGAAGCTCAGCGATGGGGGCGCCGGTCTCGCCATCCCACAGCCGAGCCGTCTTGTCGTTGCTGCCGGTCAGGATGCGCCGACCATCCGCCGTGACATCGAGGTCAAGGATGGCCCCGCCGTGACCGATCAGCGTGTGACGATCGCAGCCGGTCTGCGCGTCCCAGATGCGCGCGGTCCAGTCTTGGCCCGCCGTGACCACGCCCTGTCCGCCCGCGAAGTAACGAGCCCGATCGACCGGACGCTGGTGCCCGCGGAGCTCGACGGCAACCGTTTCCTGCGTCAGATCCCACAGCCGCGCGGTGGTGTCATCGCTGCCGCTGGCCAGCAGAGCCCCGTCAGGATGGAAGGCCAGCTCAGTCACCGGCCCCAGGTGGCCATGCAGCACATCCAGCGGCCGACCGCTGGTCGCATCCCACAGCCGCACGGTGCCATCCCAGCCCCCGGTCGCGATGGTTCCGCCATCGGGGCTAAAGCGCGCCGTGCTGAGCGCATTTTTGTGCCCGACCAGCTCGAAGAGCTTCCGCCCACCCGCCACATCAAAGACGCGGGCGCGGTGATCGTGCCCGGCGGTCAGCAGATAGCGGTTGTCGGGGCTGAAGGTGACGCAGACCACCGAGCTCTCGTGCTCTTGCAGCAGGGCGTGCTCGGCCATGTTCCACAGGTTGACGATGCGGACGGTGCCATCGTGCGCACTGATCGCGATGCGCAGACCGTCGGGAGAGAAGGCACAGGAGAGCATCGGTCCCGCCGCCTCTTGCGCCGAGCAGACGATGCGCGAGCCTTCGCCCTGCACGTCCCACAGCCGCGCCGAGTGATCCGAGCTGCAGGTCAGGATACGGCTGCCATCGGGGCTGAAGCAGCACTCGCGCACCGTGTCGCTGTGCCCCCGCAGGTCGCGTAGCAGCTTGCCGTTGTGCGCCGACCACAGGCGAGCCACCGCGTCTTCGCCAGACGTCAGGATCAGGTTGCCATCCGGACTGTACAGTGCGAGTTCGACGCCTTCACCGTGCCCGCGCAGGCTGGCGATGTGGTGGCCGCTGCCAACATCCCAGATGCAGGCCAGACCGTCGGCCCCCGCGGTCAGCAGCCGTCGGCCATCGGGGCTGAAGCACAGCCCGCGCAGCGCCCCTTGATGACGCGAGAGCACGGCCAATAGCTCGCCGCGCTGCACGCTCCACAAGGCCGCGGTGCCATCCCGACTGGCTGTAGCGAGGATGGTTCCGGTGCGGTCAAAGGCGACGCGCTGCACGCGATCGCGATGGCAGACCAAGATGCTGCGCAGCTGTAGACAAGATCGCAGCGCATCCTTCAGCAGGTAGCGCAGCATGGGATGACGCGAGCCCTCGCGATAGGCCCGCTGCAGCCACAGCGCTCCGCGATGCGGATGGCCATCCAAGAGCTCCTGCCGTCCCTGTTCGACATAGGTCGAGAGCAGCTGCTGCCGCAGCTCCTCATAGGCCGTGGCAAGACGCAGCGCGGCTTCCTGCTTCGCGGCCAGCTCGGCTTCCTGCTGCTTGCGACCCGACTCGTAGAACTCCAGCTCCAGCCGCGTCAGCTCGCTGGCTCGACGGCTGTGGAAGTCGCGCAAGAGGTCGATATCCGGTGGCCGCCACAGCCGCCCCGGGGGCCGACCGCTCTCTTCCCACAGCCGCGTGGCTTCTGCGATGCGCTGGTGTAGGCGATGATCTTGGCGGCCGCCATCGATCCACTCGCGCAGCGGTCGCCAGTGCTCGAACAGCGCCTCGTGCGTGACCTCGGCCATCACGCTGCGGCCATCGGCGGCAAGAAACAGCGTCACCAGGCGCGTGTCTTCCGTCGAAAAGCGGCGCAGCACGGACAGCACGTCCTCTTCGGCGTCACCGTGGCCGCAAAGATCAGAAATCGCCATACGCCGCCGCGTGTCGCGGGTGCCCTCGCCCAGCTGAACCAGTCGCACCAGAGCGCGACGCAGCAGGCTCTTTTCCCCCTCCGGTAAGAGGTCGTAAAGCTGCTGCGCCTTGCCCGCTAGCGCACCACCCACGCCGCCGATCTCGCGCAGCCGCTCACTTGCCGTCTTGCCAGCCTGCAAGCCCTCCCACACCCGCGTCAGCGCGAACTCTAAAAGCGGCAGCGTGCCTTGGTTGCCGCGCGCCTGTTCCAGGAGCTGTTCGACGGTGGTGGGATCGATCGGGCAGCCCGCCCGGCGAGCCGGCTCCGAGATGGCGCGGCGCAGCTCGTCTTCGCTCATCGCGCCGACCACGACGCACTGGTCGGCGATCAAGCGGTTGAGATCGGGATGGCGCCGCAGCGTCTCGCCCAGGAAGTCGCTGCGCAGCGTCACGATCACCGACACCTGCCGGCCGGGATCTTTGGCCGCCAAGCTGAGCAGCTGCAGAAACGCCTCGCGCTCTCGCTCGTCCCGGCACAGCGTGTAGATCTCTTCCAGCTGGTCGACCACGATGTAAAGCGGCGAACTGTCAATGTCGGGCAGCGTCGAGGCGAAGAGGTGCAAGCCATCCCACTGGCCGTGGCGATTTTCGGCCAGCAGATCGTCGCAGAGCCGGCGATAGGCACCGAGTTCGAAGGGGACGCCGCCCCCCCGCGCTGCTGAGCCGATGCGGATCTGAAGCAGGGCGCGGGCCAGCGCTTCCACCGGGTGCGAGCCCGGTCGCAGGAGCGCAAACCGCACCGGCTTGGGCCCCGGGATCGGCCGCTGCCCGAGCGTCGCCAAGAGCCCCGCCCGCACCAGCGAAGACTTGCCCGAACCCGAAGGTCCGACGATGCCCAGAAGGCGCGTACCCATCGCCTGCAGGCCCAGGAGGCGCGTCCAGACCGTCTCGATCAGGGACTCGCGGCCGAAGAACACACCGGCATCCTCGATCTCGAACGCCGACAAACCGCGATAGGGACTGGGCAGGCTAGCAGCCGGAGACAGCGTGGCCTCGGCCGCCCGGCAGCGCTCCTCATCAAAGCTGCGCAGCGCCGCCAGGATCTGCGGATGCTCCGCCCGATCGAGGAGCAGCGTCAGCTTGGCCATGCGGTCCATGCCGTCGCTGACCCGGCTGGCAACACCCGGGAAGTGATCCCCAAGCAGCGCCATCAGGTCGGCATCCGACAGCAGGACCTTCTGCAGAAGCTGACGCAGCGCGGCGCGACTGAGCACGGCTCCTCATCTTACTTCCGGCTCGCCTGACAAAAACAGAGCTTCTGCAAGAGAGACGCGAGCTTGCGATGGCGAGTACACTCAAGGGGTGCTCCCCGCTCGCCTCCGCTTGTTTCTGGCTGTGGCCGCACTGTGGGTCGGGCTGTTCGGTTTTGGCCTGGCTCTCGATGGACGGGTGGATGGCCCGTGGGTACTCACGGCCCCGACCCTTCTGCGACTGGGTGCGCTGGGCCTGCCGCTTGAAGATGGCTGGGCAGGGCTGCGGGCGGGCTCGACGCTGTTCCTGCACAGCGACGCCCTGCACCTGACTTCCAACCTCGCCGCCTGGGCTCTGATCCTGCTGAGCTATCCGCGGCAGATCGCGCCCCGTCGGCTGATCGGGGTGTTTGTCGTGGGGGGACTCATCGCCGCGCTCGGCAGCATCGTTGCCTACTCGCAGGTCGGCGGCGTGTCGGTGGGACCGTCGGGGGCGCTCTGCGCCTGCCTGAGCTTTGCGCTGATCCAGCCCGCGCGTCGGGCGGGCAAGCTGCTGTGGCTGCTGCTCGCGCTGGCCTTCCTAGTCGGCGGTCAGCTAGCCAGCGGCGATCAAGGGGCCCATGTGGCGGGCCTCCTCGGAGGGGGCCTGCTCGGCTTTTGGGGACGCCCCCGCCCGGCACGCAGCCCGCAGCCCAAGCCTGGTGAGCCGCCTAGCCTCGGTGGCCCGCCGAGCGCAGACCGCCCCAGCGAGCGTTCTTTGGGCTTGGCAGCGGGGGAGTCACCCCTTTAGGATGAATCCGTGATTCGACGAAAAACTCCCGCTCCCGCTCGTAGCTCCGCCTCTTCCCGCCGTTCCCCCGCCGTCCCCGTCGCCGCCGCGACCCCTGCCCCGACCTCGGCGAACCGCGAGAAGTTCCTCCAGATGCATCGCCGCGAGCTTCGCGAGCGGGCTGCTCTGCTGCGTCGCCTCGGCTATACCCGCGACGCGGTGATCGAGCGCCTGCAGGGCTACGAGGCCTGGGAGTACGAGCCATTCCACACCTCGCCGCTTTTCGACGAGGTGCGGACCCTCGTCGGCGAGGTATTCGCCACCAGCCAGGCGCGGCAGTACACGCTGTCGCCGGAATAGCGCCCGCACCACACCCCAGGATGGAAGATGGGAAGCTGGGCAGGCGAGCAGACCCGAACAACGGATGGTGAATGACCGGTCGCAAGCGAACAGGCGAGGGAGGCAGTAAGCCCAAGGGTGGGCGGGCCCCGGCAGATGCCGCAGCCGAGGTTTCGATCACCCCGCCGCGCGAGCTATTGGCGCCGGTTGAGCTCTGCGCCGTCGACGGACGCCTGAGCTCTCTCGCCCGCGGTTTCGCCCGCCGCCCCTATGTTCGCGCTGAGCTGACCGCCGCCGTCGGCCGTCGCAAGCGCTGGAACTTCGTCTTCATCAGCCACCCCGAGGTCCTGGTCGCGCTCGCGCTCAGCAGCGCCGACTACGCCGGCCTGGCCTTCCTGTGGCTCTACGATCTCAAAGCCAGCCGCTTCGCCGATTTTGAGCAGATGGCGCCGCTTGCCCGCGGCATCAAGCTGGGTGCCACGCTCGACGATGAAGCCGAGTTTCGTCACACCCGCATCCATGCTCGCTGGCAGCGCCGCGGCACCGACATCGAAGTCACCGCGACCATCCCTGACATGGGTGGCTCGCCGGTTTCGTTACAGCTTCGCTTTCCGCTATCGCCCGAGGACGAGCACCTGTACCTCGTCGTGCCGTGGAGCGACACGGTGTTCAACTACACCGGCAAGCTGACCGCCATCCCGGCCAGCGGCGAGCTCTCGGTCGGCAGCCAGCGCTACGTCTTTTCGCCCGAGACCACGACCGCCAGCGTCGATTTCACGCGCGGCGTCTGGCCCTATCGCATCGCCTGGCACTGGGCCTGCGGCAGCGGCCTGATTCCCGACCGCCGTCCCGGAGCCGGCAGCGGCGAGAGCCCAGCCCTCCGTCGCATTGGCCTCAACTTCGGGGCCGGCTGGACCGACGGCACCGGCGTCCTCGAAAACGCGCTGTACGTCGACGGCCGCGTCTATCCGCTGTGGGAGCCGATCGCCTTTACCTTCGACACCGCCAACCTGCGGGCCCCCTGGCGACTGCGCACGCCCAATTCCGATCGCGTCGATCTGACCTTCACGCCCGTCCACAGCCGACGCCAGGACACGAACTTTTTCATCATCCGCATGATGCTCGATCAGGTGATGGGCCACTTCTCCGGCCGCATCGCCATCGATCGCGCCGACGGCGAGCGCGAAGTGATCGAGCTCGACGGTCTGCCCGGCATCGCCGAAGACCACTTCGCGCGCTGGTAGTCCGCGGCCTCCGTCCCGCTCCGTCGGTCGGAACTCGGTCGTTCCCTCCGTCCCAGCGCCAGATTACGATGGGAGGATGGCAAAGTCGGGGGACGCGTCCACGGACAAGGGGGCGGCAACACCGCGCGGCTGGGGGGCAGGCGCCCGCGCCGCCGGGACCGCAATCAAAAGCGAGGTCGCACCGCTGGCTTCGCGCCTGGGCACCGCCGTTGAGCGCGGCGTAACCACCGTCGGTCGCGCACTCGAAGATCCCACCGAGGGCAAAGTCAGCGAGGTGCTATCGCAGACCGCGCTCCCAGCCATCGAAGCCGGCGCGCCGCTCGCCTCGCTGACCAGCCGCCTCGATCGCGAAGCCGATCTGTGGCGCGGCGTGGCCATGCGCCAGCTAACCCGCGCCGCCTGGATGGATCGCATCGCCATGCTCGGCGGGGTCGGCACCTTCATCGCCCTCCTCGTGCTCGCCGTCATCGCCGCCTTCCGCGCCCTCTTCGCCAACACCAGCGGTGCCAGCGGCCTTGCCGTCGCCGTCCTGCTCGGCGTCGGAGCCGTCCTCACCGCCGGCGGCAGCTTCCTGCTCAGCCGCGTCGCCAACCGCATCCGCCAAGGCCAAATCGACATCGCCCGCGAAGCCCTCTCCCGCGCCGACCAGTGCGAACTCCGCCTCCATCGCATCGGCGTCGTCCTCGAACTCCGCTCCATCGACGCCGACACCTACAAAGCCTCCCTCGGCCAGCTGGAGTCGGAGATCCGCGCGGACTAGGCGGGTGTTTACAAGATAGGTCTTAAGGCGAGCTCCAACGGGCCTTGCGACAACAATCTCCCGCCTCGTCACTGGCAGGCGCCGACAGATCTCCTTCCCCGTCGCAAACTCCAGGAATCGCTCCCCATAATCGATAACCGCCGCGCTCTGCTCCTGCATCTCCACCGTCCAAGACACCCCAGCCCCGCCAGGGGTCATGGAGCCAACGGCTCGCCGGCACGGCGGCGACACGCCTAGCTCAGCGTCCCCTCAATTCGTGACCCCATCCTTTTTCCATCTAGCCTCGTCTGCGTCCCAGCCTTGTCTGCGTCGTTGATCGCCAGCGCGGCGCCGGGGGTCACATGCCGGCGGCATGCTCCCTCGTCCCGCCAGGCAGCCGGGGCCGCAGGGGCCCTGACGTCACGAATTGAGGGGACACTGGCCTAGGTTCTGCGGGCACTCCTTGGCGCATCACCAACTTATCCACTGATCTCGATGCGATATCCGTCTCGGCTTACGGCAGGGGACCATCGGTCTGTCAAATCGTGTCAGAACGAACTCTGATGTTGCGTACAGTCTTAGCGTACGCTGCAGAAGAGGGGAAACCGTCGTAACAGGAGGTGAGCAGCCGGCTGTTTGCGGGAGATGGAGAGGGACCAAGCCAGGCACATCCATCACAACCAAACTTTCCATAGTTTCATCCATTGCATAATAACCAACAAATATAGATGGATCATCACCAATGTCGCAGGAACGGAATATCCCGTACATCGCCGGCCCCCCCGTAGAACAACCTCACCGATTCTTTGGTCGCCAAGAGATTTTTGAGCAAATAATCGATGAATTCAAATACAAAACCCATACAGCCATTGCACTATACGGCCCTCGCAGAATAGGGAAAACATCAATTCTAAAGCAGATCCCAGAACGGCTGGGGTCACAATATTGCACCATCCAGTTCGATTGCCAGTCTTATGCCAACAAGCCACTGCATCAAATCATTCAGTCTTTGATTAACACAATGGCTCGCGCGGCACGCATGAAGCATGAATACAGCATTGAAAACCACGGCTACGCAATTATCAATCTGTTTCGGGAACGGTTTTTGCCAGAATTTTACGCCGCCTTAGGTCCAGAGCGCCATCCGGTATTACTGATAGATGAATTTGACCTTTTGGATACCCCAGCAGCTCCTC
>DAORCZ010000031.1:0-21455 GCA_035345735.1 Pseudomonadota bacterium
ACCCACGCAGCGAGGCTGGACCCGCGGTCTGTAGCGGCACCACTGGGACCGTCGGCAGCGGCGCGAGTTCCAGCGACGGCGCGGCGGCGGATGGGGGCTCAGCGGGCACACGCGGCGGAGCGGCCGGCAGCTCGCTCGGCTCGGGTCGGACCCGCCCGGGGTCGGCGCGCTCGGGGCCCGCGCCCTCGCCCGGCGGCGCAGCTGGCATAAACGAACGCACCCCCACTTTCTCGGTCCGCTCGGGCACCTCTATCGCCTCGACCGGGACCGACGCCGCCCCCAGCACCGCCCGCAGGAACTCGGCCAGCGACTGATAGCGCTCGTCGGGGCGCTTGCGCAGGGCGCGCATCACAGCAGCATTCATCGCGGCGTCGGGCAGTGGCTTGGGCTCCTCGTGCATCACCCGAAACAGCGTCGTCATCGCCGCCTCACTCGGGCGATAGAACGCCGGACAGCCGGTGAGCATCTCGTACAGCACCAGGCCCAAGGCGAACTGATCCGTCCGCGGCCCCACCGGCCCCAGGTCGCCGCGCGCCTGCTCCGGCGCCATATAGGCCGGAGTTCCCATGAGCACAAGATTATTCGTCACCAAGGCCGAATTGGACTGACAGTTCTTAGCAATACCGAAATCTAATACCTTGATAAAATGCGGAATAACTCCGTTCTTACATACGAATAAATTCGCTGGTTTCAGGTCGCGGTGCACAATCCCGTGGCTATGTACGACTTCCAACGCATTGATGGCCTGGGCCAGGATGCTAATCGCCACCTGCTGCTGCAGTGCCCCACTGCGCTTGAGCACCTGGGCGAGATCCTCGCCGGTCAGAAGCTCCATCACCAGATAGGGCAGGTGCTCGTCATCGGTGACATTCCAGTCGAACACCACCACCAGGTTGGGGTGGTTTAGCGAAGCCAGCGTCTCAGCCTCGCGGCGAAAGCGCAGCATGTCCTCACTGGCGGCGCTGACCGGCGAGGTCATGACCTTGAGCGCGAGCCGGCGCGGCAGCCGAGTGTGCTCGACCTCCAGCACTGTGCCCATACCGCCCCGTCCCAGCACCCGCACGACGCGGTAGTTGCCGTGAAAGACGTAGCCCACCTCAAACACCCCATGGCGCCGCATGTAACGCTCCTCGTCGAGTCTGGACACCCGCCGGCAGACCCAAAGCCAGAACCATGCCAGCCAAGCGTCCTGGTCGCTGGCCTGGCCTACGTTGGCCGAGCCGTCGCTGCTTTTCGGAATGCCCGCTGCTCGGACCGGCCTGCGCTCGCAAGCGGACTTGCGATGAAAACTCGACTTGCGCTTCCTGGAAGGTGGCGAGGACGTCGCCGCAACCCCGCCCCTTCTTCAGTGCTGCCACGCAACGCTGCGATAGAGCAGTACGGTCTTCTCGGTCTCAATCACCAGATCCGGGTACACATCCAAGTCCAGATTGGCCAACAAAAGGGCGCTGACCTTGCCGTCCTGGCTCTCTAGCTCGGTGTCGAGCAGAGACTCCGGCCAGGCGACAAACGCCCCTCCCCCGTTCGCCCGATCCGCGCCCCGGTACGATAGGCCCCAGACCTTGTCGGCCCGAGCGAATACCAGATCGCGATAGGGGTCGCCGTCGACATCCGCCACATAGGCCGCCTCAACCGGCGCCAAGCCTGTCGAGCCGACAGACAGTGCGGACGCCAGCTGAGCCTGCAGCGTCTGCCATTCCGAATCTTCATTGCGGCTGACAGACTGGCTGAACAGCCGCACGGAGCCCGGGCCAAACGCGATCAGGGTCTGGCCAAGCACGGAGTCTGCCCAGTCCGCCATCGTCAACGCGTCGGGCGGACTCTGCCCATCCCATGCGAAGTCCTGCCGTTGCGAGGCTGGAAACCACGCGGCGATCTTCGTCCCCCCGCAGGTCGCGGCCAAGGCATTCATCTGCTGGTGCGCGAACGGGCGGGCCAGCATGCCGCTAGTTTGACATTCTCCCAATACCTCAGCAGTCCCCCCTGGAATGATATCTACCTTGAAAATCTTATATCCATCAAAAACATGGTATTGTGGTTCTGTTTTCGCGATAAACTTTATCGTAGATATGTTTTTATAGTCAGGAACTGTTCGAATTCCTCCGAGAGCAAACCGTTTTCCAGAGTCCTGATTATCAAGATCGATATCATAATAACCAAGGCTTGCCGCGCCCATCGGGCCCCGAGTGCTCAGCACAACTCGCCGGCCCACCAAGCCCGCCAGGGATTGCGACGAACCACGCGGCAGCGAGGCTCGCCGCTCGAACCGGCGTCCAAGGACAGGCGGCAGGGGGCGCGGCTGGTTCAGATCAGGGAGCGAAGCTGGGCTGCAGCCCGGCAGCGACTCGCGCTCGCAGACCGAGCGCTGGAAGTCATCGCAGCCCAAAGCGAGGGAAAGGAAGAGCAGCCCGGGGGCGGTGACGACGCGGCGGGCCCTCGAAGACTGCGTTAGGAAGCGAACAAGGGAGCTCATGGGGACCTCTCTTTTGATGCGGAGTGGCGACGGGTAGGCAGCGCCAGGGTCAGGGCTGCGCCGGTTAGGCTGAGCGCAGAGAGCGCAAACGCCGTCCCAGACAGCGCCTTGGTGTCCATGAAACAGCGGCGCTCTTCCCCCGCCGAGGCACAGACTCCAGGCCCCGGCTCGCCATGACGGCTGGCCGCCCCGATGGCGATCGAAAGTCCGAGGAGTCCCACGCCCGACAGGCCGGCCGACAGCGCCAGCCGAAAGGGCGACAGGCCGGCAAGGCGCGCGGCGAGGCCCCGTCCCAGCCCTTTCGGCTCGGGCCGCAGACGCAGCAGCCGCTCGGTCGTCCCAGTCAAGCTCGCCCAGAGCGAGCTCTTGCCCCACTCCTCCAGCACCTGGTGCTGCACCCCGCTGCCCACTTCAAAGAGCCATACGATGGTCACGTGATTCGACTCGTTGACGTGCGCCGTGAGGACGCGCCCGGCGCCGGCCCGCAGCGCCAGCGCACGCAGACAGGCGGGCTTGGCGCAGGAATCGAATTCCGGCGAGGCCTGGGGCGCAGGCACGACCGGCAGGCCTCGCCGACGCAGCCAGTCCACCAGCTGGTTGCGCAAAAGGTCATTCGACTCGCTGCCGATCCGCACCCCCAAGATCAACACCGGGCCCTCCGGGTCGATCGGCGATGCGGCCGCCGCCGGGGCCGGCGCGCCCAGCAGCATGAACAGGGCAAGCCCCCAGGCGAGCCAGAGAGGGAAGCGGACGCTCTCGGTGTGCATCGTCTTCCCCCCTCTATCCTTGAATACCGCTGGGCCGGCACAGCGAGGCCGCAATGACCGAGGCGACCGTCCCCGGCACTGGCAGCGCTGCCCGCTGCGAAGCCTGGGGCCGCTCTGGCAGCAGCGGCCGCAAGCGCTGAAGGATTTGATAGTTTTCCCGCCGTACACCATCGGCCGATAAGCGCAGACCGCGGTACCTATCTTTGATAATCAGCAAGGTGACCCCTGGGGGTCTGAGTTCCTCTTTTGAAAGGCGGCACGGCGTCGTCGGACAGCGGGGCGAAAGCAAGCCAGCCAAGGACTCGTCGGTGTCCGCAATCAGGTACAGGCGGGCTCCCTGCGGGTAGGTGTTGACGACGAACTCGCCGCCGAGGAGCTCGCACCCAGGCCCTGGTGGCTCCGGCCCGCCGCCCGCCCTCTCTGGCCCCGCGGTGTTGGTCAGTCTGGCGACCAGAAAGAGCGAAAGCAGGCAGCACACGCTGAACAGCACCGCCCAAAAGCGGACCCGCTTCCGATGCCACGGCAGCAGATCCAGGCCACTGCTAAAGAAGGAGCTGAGGTCCCCCAAGTGACGGCCCCCTGCCCCACTCCGGGAGGCCGCCCCCGCCCCCCGGATCGATAGGAACAGCCCATCGAACAACGTCTGGACCCCGCCCTCGCGCACCTGCGCCGCCTGAACCAGCGCCAGCTGCTCGCGCAGGATGTCGTCGAGCGTCGCCAGCACCCCGGGCATATCGGGCCGGTCGTGAAAATTTTTGCGCAGCATGGCATCCACCAGATCGGAAAAACGCGGCGGCACCCACGGTTCAATGGCAATCAGCGGCGTCGGTTTCTGTGTCTTATGTTGGTCCATTAATTGGCCGATATAGGCCGAAGAAAATGGCGTCACACCGCTCATTAGCTCATAAAAAATGACGCCACAGGCGTACACATCGGTCTTGGGGTGGACGGTGCCGCTCGACTCCCACTGCTCTGGCGGCATATACGGGGGCGTGCCCATGGTGGTGCCCTTGACGGTGGGCTCAAAGGTCGGGGCCCAGGGAAAGGACTGCCCAGGTTGGGCATGGTTGTCCCCGGTGCTTTTGGCAATGCCGAAATCCAAGACCTTGACGCGACTGCCCCCCGATACACAGGCATCGCGCACGACAAAGATGTTGTCAGGCTTCAGATCGCGATGCACCACGCCTTGCTCATGAATCAGACCCAGCGTCTGCACCAGCTGCCGGGCCAAGCGCAGCACGTTCAGCACAATCCCGGCGCTGGGAGTGGCCCGCAGACCACGAAACAGCTTTAGCCGACGCTCCCGCTTGCCAAACAAGCGTTGGCGATAGGTCGTTAGGGTCTCGCCGTCGATATAGTCCATGACCAGAAAAGGCACGCCACCGCTGGTCCGGCCAACGTGATGAACAGCGACCACGCCATCGATCGCGATCTGATTGGTCCGTTGCCCCTCAGCAACAAACCGAGATACGATCTGCGGATTTCTCATCAGGTTAGCATGCAGCATCTTAATGGCATATCTTCGCCCAAGATGTTCATGAATCGCTTCATAGACCACACCCATGCCACCGCTAGCAATCCGTCGTTTAATCAGATACCCATCGACAATTTCGCCAACCATCCCATCGGTATCGATGTTATCTGGACTCACGGCCCGAATCGTCGTGTTCATAGTTGTTCACCGGATCTCATGTGCGGGTCATTCAATAAATCGCTCTACTGTCAGCTAGTCCGCAATCCTGGGCCGGGGTGTGACCGAGGTGTGCACGTAGCCACGTTTCAGCACAGCCAGATCCTTGAACCCCAGCAATTTTCACGGCTTAGCGCGAGCTGCCTGGATACATAAAAGCAATTGATGTGCCAGCGTTGCCTCTAGAGCGGCTGAGCCGATTCCATCTGTAATTGGGGGCAGAGGCATTCCCCGGGGCCCCGCTCAGCGCGTGGCTGGCCCCGGCCGGGCCGGCAGACAAAAGTGAAATTTCGATTGACAAGTACAGTATTGGTTGTCGGATAATCATGGCGGAAGAGTCTCAAATTACAAACTTGCAGCCCCGTGGCAGGAACGCGAGGCTCCACTCCTATCCGCCAATGTCGCATACACAGCCCAGCCTCATCACCCCGAATAACTCGGTAATTGAGCACAGCGTATTTGGAGGCAGGTATCGCTTCCTACGCCGCCTGGCGCAAGGTGGCAGTGGCACAGTTTGGAGCGTGCAAGACAATTTAGGAATCTTTGATAAATGCGCGATCAAGCTCCCTCACTGCGATCCCGTAGATCCATCGATTCGCGAACGCTACCGCCGTGAGGCATGGTTTCTCGATCGACTCGGAGCGAATCCCCACGTAGTCAGACATCATACTTGGGGGGAATCGAACGGCGTTCCGTATATTATTATGGAACTCTTGGGAATCTCGCTACGAGAACTCATCGAGCTATATCGCCATGATCAAACGCCCCTAAGTCTGGACCTGATTAGCTCGATCATTCTTCAAGTTTGTTCGGCGCTGGTCGTCGCCCATCGCAATCTTTGGCCGGGCCCGTTTCTGCATTTGGACATCAACCCAAACAATGTCCTTTTTCAATCCACGATCGAGACACGGCCCGTCGCCAAGATTGTCGATTTCGGCAGTGCCCGCGTAGGCCGACAGCGCCACCTGATGGCCCTGCCTGCCGAGGGCACCCCCGGCTATATGGCGCCAGAGCAAGAGCGCGGCGACCGGGAAGCGCTGTGCCCGGCGACCGACGTCTTTGCCATCGGCGTCCTGGCGCTGGAGCTGCTGCTGCTGCAGCCCGGGCAGGTGTCGTGGCTGCAGCACAGCGTCCTGGGCGCAGCGGGTCAGGATGACAACACCCCCTGGGAGTCGCCGCAGCTTATCGCCAGACGACCGGATGTACCCATCGCACTGTGGCACGTCCTGCGCCAGGCCACGCGCCCCAGCGCCACCGAGCGCTTCGGAGACGCCGGCGCCCTGGCCGACGCCTGGATCGCCGCAATGGCCATGGCCCCCGCCCAGCCGACGCCCGCCGAGCTGTCGGTGCACCTGTGGCCCGCGCTGAGCCCGCCGCCCCTGACGCAGCTCCTGCCGTGCCCGGCAACCAAGCTGCTGACGCGGCAAATAGCGAGTGCGAATGGGATCTCTCACGATTCGGATCCGCTGCGGCTCCTGCCGCCGAATCTGCACGTCTAATTGCCGCCCGATATCGCGTTCGCTCTCGCGCTGGATGGGCTTCTGCTTCGTCGCTGCCGCGGGTTTCATGGCTCGCTGCCGCGATCCGGCAGGCGCTGACGCCGCAAAGGAGGGGACACGGGCGGCGGCCACAGTCGAGCCTCGTCCGGTGGCAGAAGGAGCGTACCCGGCCAGCTGCGGGCCGGACGGACTCGCGGAAGCGGGCGTTTGCGCTGTCCCTTGTCATCGCAGAGCTGCGTCGCAGCCACACGCGCGGCATCACAGGGTGAAGCCGCTGGGTTGGCCGCGTTTGTCGCTGGTTCGGCGGCGGGCCCTCCGGTAGCCGTCACCCGCGGGACGGCCGGCGCCGCGGGGGCCGTGACCGCCGGGCTGTTTGCAGGATCTGGCGACGGAGTCTGCGGCGATTCTGCCGCCCCCACCGCAGACGGACTGCGGCTTTCCGGGGCACTTGCCCCGGGCCGAGTGCGCAGACTCTGATGGCAGTAAAGTCCCAGTCCCAGGATCAGCAGCACCTGCATCAGATGCAGCGCCAACAGCAGCGAGGTGCGGAGGGTGGGCTTCGCAAACGGCTCGCGCGCGAAGGCGGGCGTCTGCGAGCTCGCGGTGAGCAGCGGGATGGCGTTCGTCTGCGGCGGCCCCTCGTCTGACTCTGACGTGTGGCGCAATCCAGGGGCCGACCAACGGGTCGTCGGCTGCGCCAGGTCCCCGTTGTCGTCTAGGGTGCTCGTGCTGCGCACCGCGGCGATCTCCCCCTCGATCATGACCGTAGCCGGCGCGATGGGTGGCCAGACATCGATCGCCAGCCGGCGCGTGTCCTCGCCCAAGGCTCGCTCGACGGGGACCGGGCGAATTGCGGTGTTGCCACTAAACAGTGTCGAGGGATTTAGCGGCCGGGCAGTGAAGGCCCAGACGAAGTCGCGAATGCTGGCAAAGCGCTCGTGCTTCTCTTTTGCCAGGGCTCGCCGCAACGCACTCTCCACGTATTCCGGAACATCCGGCAGCAGATCGCGCAACGAACGCGGCGCCCCAGAGACAATCTCGCGCCCCAGACGCAGTGTGTCGAGCTGGCTATCAAAGGGCAGCCGCCCGGACAGCAAGCGAAACCCCAGCACGGCCAGCGCCCACTGGTCGGCCCGTGTATCGACATGCGCGCTGACCCCGGTCCAGGACTCTGGCGCCAGGTATTCCGGAGTCCCAATCAACATTCCGTCCGAGCCACGATTTACGTGCCGTTCCTCCAGATACTTGGCCAGTCCGAAATCGATGACCTTGATCCGCGGCGAATCCTCAAACCCGCGTACCGGGGACCCGAGCAGGAAGATGTTCCGCGGCTTGATGTCGCGGTGGACAATTCCGACTTGGTGAACGGCGTGCAGCGCGCTGCCGATCTGGTAGACGATGTCCTGCGCCTGCTGCACCGACAGGCGCCGCCTCTCGCTCAGTACCTCGTCGAGATCCTGTCCTGAAAGCAGCTCCATGACCAGGAACAGCGAGCCGTCTTCGCTGATCCCCTGGTCGAAGATCTCGACAATGTTGGGATGAAAAATCTGGCGTACCAGCCGCCCCTCATCCGCGAAGCGACGGCCGGCGGCTTCGCGCACACTGCTGTCGACCCGCAGGAGTTTGATGGCACAAGCGGCGCCCCGCTGCAGATCCCAAGCACGGTATACCGCCCCCATTGCACCGCGTCCCAAGAGTGCATCCATGCGGTAGCGACCGCATAGCTGCGTACCTAGCAGAGGATCTTGTTCGTCAGGAACCAGCTCAAGCGTGTTCATCATTGACCATCCATCGCTGGGCTCAGGAGCAACCGATGTGCCAAATAGAGAACGGGCGTGTCTTCCAGCCCTCCGAGGCTGAGGCTGGCTGCCGCCGGACCGGATGACGAGCCAGTTGGGCGCGCGAGCGACTGGACATGAAAAGTGCAGTTGCGATTGCAAAGTGCGCGAGTCCATCTCGGGTGAGCTGGGATGCCCGTGCGACTCCGGCCACAGGGCCGACAAATCGGAATCTCGTAGTCGGAACGGCGAACGGGAAGGCGGGAGAATGCAACGAAGCGAAGGTGAGACTTGCAGTCGAAACGGAGTGAGCGAGCTACCGCAGGAAAAGCCGATCAGTTGGGCAGGTTGAAGAACACGTGGGCGTTCCCGTACACCGCGCCTATGTCCTGGGTCGCGACGGCTATATCGGGGAACGTATCGCCGTTGAGATCCCCCACCGAGATCGAAATCGCGCCCTCTAGCTTCGCGCCAAGGAGTGTGGGGGCGGCCGGGAACGAGCCATCCGGCGACTGTGGGACGAAGCCTAGCTGGCCATCGCTCTGCGCGAAGACCAGATCCTGCAGACCATCGCTATCCAGATCCGCCAACGCCAAGGCGCTAATTCCCCGACCAAGACTGACGCTGCGCAGTCCCGGAACATGGATGGCATAGGTCGCCGGAGTCTTCCCCGTGACCGGCACAAGCTGTACCGCCCCCTCGCGAGTCGACACCGCAGCCACATAGCGCTGCGAGCGCAACATGGGGACTACGCCCGCGACATCGCGGGTTGCCACCAGCGGTGCACTGTCTGTGACATCGAACGACTGCAGATGGCGCAGCGGCGACGCGCCGAGGGCCGGATCGAAGGCGAAGGCCTGCACGTGATTTGCCTCGGCCAGAAACACCAGCGACTCTTCCGCGCAGGCAGCAAGCGCCGTGGCGTTCTTCGGCACGTGGTCGTCCACCATGGACAGCCGGCTGACACGGGTACCCAGAAGCGGCAACAACGCCAAATCCCACCGCCCCTTGGCCATGTCGTTGTCGTAGATCAGCACCGCCCCCTTGCCTAGCGCGAGGAGCGCCGTCGGGCCCTCCTGTTGCTTTTGCTGCTCGGTCATCCAGACTCCCGAAGAGTCGTAGGCCAGCTTAGAGCCCGGCTGGGCCGAAAAAAGCTCCTGCCAGCGGACCGCCCCCACCACCGTATCCGCCGTCGCAGTGACCAGCAGCCGACCCGGCTCGCCAAACGGCCCCGCCACCTGCACCGCCGTCCGTCCGCGGATGCTGCCACTGCGCGGCCCCACCACTCCCAGCGGCAACGTGAAGTCCGGATTCGCATGGAAAAGCGGCGAATCCGTTTTGGTGCGTTGCACATCGATTTTTAGCGTCAAGGTCTGCTGGGGATCGCGCAGATCGATGCGCAGCGAATCGGTGCTGACCCGCGTCGTCTGTCCGTCGGAACAGCTCCCTCCTTCGGGAAACTCCCGCGGGCCACAGACCGCCGAACAAGCTGAAATAGGCAGGCTCAGCAGGGAAGCGAAGCCAAACACACCCAAGCAATTGCTCTGACTCATCTGCAGACTCCGATCGCTAAAATAAAAGCTTTCGGAGAGGCTTTGGTGGGCCCGCAGTTCCGCCAACCCATACTGGGTTTAGAGCGCCTAACAGAACGCCCCCACGACGAATCTGAAGGCGATGAGGCAGCAGGCGAGTTGTAGGAGGCCGAGGTGCATGTCGGGGCGGCGCTCCCAGCGGATGAGCAGGCGACGGTAGCGATGCAACCAGGCGAAGGTGCGCTCGACCTTCCAGCGGTGTCGCCCGAGGCGTTCTTTGGAATCAATCCGCGGACGAGCGATGCGAGGGCGGATGCGCCGTTTTCGACAGGCGGCGCGATTTTTCGCCGAGCTGTACGCCTTGTCCGCATGCAGCTTGTCGGGACGCCTGCGCGGTCGGCCCAAAGGACCTGCGATGGGCTGCACTGCGTCGAGCATCGCCTCTAACATCTGGCCGTCATGCACGTTGGCGGCGGTCAATGCGATGGCCAGCGGCAGACCGTTGCCGTCGGTCAGCAGGTGATGCTTGCTGCCGGGGCGTCCGCGGTCGCAAGGGTTGGGTCCGCTATCCGGGCCCCCCTTTTTGCGGGCACCAGCGACGCATCCAGCGCGGCCCGCTTCCAGTTGATGCGCCCGGCCTGACCCAGTTCTTGGTGCAGGTGGGCCAGAATGAAGAACCAGACACCCGCCACGGTCCAGTCGCGCAGCCGTCGCCAGCACGTCATGCCCGAGCCGCAGCCCCGCTCGCGCGGCAGGTCCTCCCAAGGGATTCCGGTTTTGAGCACAAACACAATCCCGGTGAGCACCTTGCGGTCGTCGAGCCGACGACGACCTCCCTTGGGACGGGCCGGATGCGCCGGCATCAAAGGCTCAATTCGCTTCCACAATTCCTCGGGGAGAAGTTGGCGCGCCATGCCCCCGCTTTAGCCCAATTCCCGACGCTGAAAAATTTGCCTGTACAGCCCGCTTCACTCGGTTTTGATAGGCGCTCTAAGAAGGCGTCGCAGGCAACGGCTAGCAGGCTGAAGGCGCAAAGCACGCTGAGGGCGAGCCAGCGGAGCGGGGTGGAACGAGTGGGCAGTCCTGGGCTCATCGCCTCGGCTCCTTCTGGGCGGAACGGCGGGGCGGCAGGGTGAAGGTCAGGATAGAGGCCACGCTAGCGGCGGTGGCCAGGGCATAGGCGGGCGCGAAGAGTGGGGTCATGTTGTAGCGGCAGGCGAGATCCATGGCTCCCGGACACTGCATCGGGCCTGCGCTGCCGTGCTTGACCGAAGCGACCATACCGACGGCTAGGCTTACGAGCCCCAACGATGCCAGGGAAATGCCCAGGCCCAGGCGCCACGGACGGGGTGAGCTGGGCTCGCCCAGGGCCTGCCCAGTGGGCGCTGGGCGTTGAGCGCTCGGCTGCCCAGTGGGGGCTAGGCTTTGGGAGCTCGGCTGCCCAGTGGGCGCAGCGGGCCCAGGAGACGGTGGGCGAACCGTAGCGCCAACCGATGGAAACATCATCTTGGCTGCCGCACGCAGGGTCTCGGGCCAGGAAGAGGCAAAGTCGGCGCGCTTGACGGCTTTCGTTATCCCGCTCTCCTCCAGACGGTGCAGGTACAGCTTTACCCGCAGGTCGGGTACGGAAAGGTTCGCCCGCACGATCTGCGTCACCCCGACTGAGCGTCCCAGCGAGACGATACAGGCGTTCATCTGACAGAGGCGATCGGCCTCTGTCAGGTCGGGCCGATCCAGCACCGGTAGCTGCAGCGCGGACAAGGCTTTGACCAGCTCGCCGCGCAGGCTGGGATCTTCGCGACTCTCATTGACGACACCTAACACCAGGATTCGGGACTCCGACTGGGCCCGGGCTGCCGTCGCCAGCCCGAGCACGATGATCGCGGCCAAAAGAAGGGGGCAGCCAGCACTGGGCAGCCCACAAGGCCCTAGCCGCCTCGCATGACGTGCCCTGCCCCGGTTGGGCTTCCGCGCTTGGGCAGGCCGGCGCGGGTTGCCTCCTTTCCGCGCCGGCTGCTGCCAAAGTCCATTTTCCAAATCCACCATGGACTGCGACCTTCCAATTTGGTTGCGCATCTAACCGGGGGCCATCCCCCGCCCGACCTACACCGGCAGAATCGACCGCAGGAATGGCAGCATCAGTGACAGGCTGCTGCGCAGCTCGGTCAGGCGCTGGGCGAGCTGGTCCATCTCGACTTTGGGGGCGATGGCGACGCCGAGGTTCTTGAGCTTGTTCTGGGCGCCGGGGCCGGACAGCTTGGTCTGGCGGCCGAGCTCGGCCCAGGCTCCGCGGCCGGTCTGGGTCAGGACGCGCTGGGCGATGTGCAGAAAGACCAGGTCTTCGACCATCTGGCCAAGCTGCATGGCATCTTCCGGCACATCGACGGCTATCGCCTGCTCACCGCCGGGGTTGGGGACGGGGGCCAGCTCTCCATCGGGGCGAGACGGATTGCTCTGGCGCTTGCCGCTGTCGTCGTAGCCGTCTTTGTCCATGTTGACGGCAAAATCCCAGTTGCCGGCGAAGGGGCGCTGCGGCTGGCGGAAGGTTAGATAGCGCTCCAGCACATTGCGCAGGTGACGAGCGTTGCCGGGCCAGTGGGTGCGCTCGGCCTGCGCCGATAGCTGGTCGGCTTCCTGGTCGGTGACTTCGCCAAAGCCGTTGCGGGTCAGCTCATCGAGCAGACTGGGGACCAAGGTCCGAATATCGCTGGGTCCAAGCTCGGGCAGGATCAGCCGCACGGCATTGAGGCGGAACAGCAGATCCTCGCGGAAGACCTTCTCCTGGACCATGCGGTCGAGGTTGCGGTTGGTGGCGGCGATGATGCGAACATTGACCGGCTTCTCTTCGCCCTTGCCACCGACGCGACGAATGGTGCGGTTTTCGATGACCCGCAGCAGCATGGGCTGCAGGTCCAGTGGCAGCTCGCCGATTTCGTCGAGGAAGATGATGCCGCCGTTGGCCTGCTCGAATAGGCCCGGGCGCTTGAGCGCTCCGGTAAACGCGCCGGCCTCGGTGCCGAATAGCTCGCCAGCCATCAGTTCCTTGCTGAGCGTGGCGCAGTTGACGGCGATAAACGGGCCCTTGGCCCGGCCGCTGTGACGCCAGATGTCGCGGGCCAGGACGTCCTTGCCGGTGCCGGGGCGACCGCAAAGCAGGATCGTGCCGTCGGTGGCTGCGACGCGCCGGGCCATCTCCAGGGCGTGCTTGCGCTCGGGCGAGGTGCCCTGAAAATTCCACGGCGTCTCGCTGACCGTCGCTTCCTTGGCGTTGAACACCGACACGGCGTTCTGCAGCCAGTTGACCATCGACATGTTGAAGGTCGCCTGCTTCCAGGTGACGACCAGATAGGCGCCGCGCTCGAGCAGCGGGACCCGCGTGCTCTTCTGCGCCGTCCGGGCCAGGTCTACCGCCGTATTGCCAGCAATCGTGATGTCGTCGACGTAACTGCGCAGCTTGTGTCGCATATACTTCACAAAGTCATCGGTACTGGCGAATCGCGCCATGCTGGGCATGGCATCCAGAAGCGAATCTTGACTTTGCAAGAAGACATCAGGGCCAACCATCACTTCAAAGGGCGCTTGCAGTTCGACCTCCATGAACGGAGGTACGCGAACGTATGTACCGTTAAGACTATTCAGATCTTTTAGAAAGACTCGCCCATCTTCGCTGTAGCGGATCTGGGCATGCTTCTGTGAGACATGCAGGGAGGTGACGTGGATCGCGGCCCCCTCAGCTGGCTCGGCTCGCTCTTGCTTGGGATGGGCGCTTAGAGCCGTGCCAGACTCGCTGCGCTGGATGACCATGCTCTCGCTGCTACGCAGCGTCTTCTCTTGCCGCTTCTGTTTGTCGACAATCGCGATTGCCATGCGTTTCATCCCGAGGCCCCTTCCTTAAAGTGTTCTTTGGACCGCTGGCCAGCCAGCCGTGGTCACTGCTCTACGCGCTATCGCAATTTGTGAACTGCACTTGCTAACTGTGTTTTCCGATCCGCCACCAGAACACATTGCCGGTGGTGTAAGTATGCGAGATCACTAGGAATGCCAGCGATAGCGCCAAAGCTACTATGCAGGGGCCATGCCAGATCTGACGTTGATAACGTGCAAGCAAAGTCCCACATGTGCCACAATGAATTCAAATATCTGTGGCATGCATTATGCTTAAGAAACATCAGTCTCGCATTTCGACATCCGAGGGGGATCTGACATGCACTCCAGCCAGCAACAAATGAATGGCCCCACAAATCACGACACCCTGCCCATACATGCCAATACACTGCCAGCCCTGGGCGGCGCTAGCTATCTTCGTACCGGGCGCATTTTGGCTGGCCGCTATCGATTAGAACGCGTTCTTGGTTATGGCGCAATGGGCGAAGTATATCGCGCAATGGATCTGCAGCAGCAGGACCTGTGCGCGGTCAAGCTCGTCTTGCCCGGAGCCTCGCTGTCTCTGCAAGCCCATCTTCGCCTGCAGCAGGAGAGCAAAGTCATCGCCCGCCTGTATCACCCCAATATTGTCGAAGTCCGCGACTATGGCGATGAGCCGGACGGCATGCATTTCCTGGTTATGGAGCTCTTGGAGGGCACGGATCTGCGGACGCTCCTGGGTGCCGACAAGCGCCTGCCCTGGCAGCAAGCTCGGCGGATTGCGCACAGCGTCGGCGCAGCCCTGCAGTACGCGCATCAGATGGGCGTGATCCATCGCGACGTCAACCCCAACAACATCTTCCTGTGCTCGACCGTCGGAGCGGACGGCACGGTGCAGGAAGTGGTCAAGGTCCTAGACTTCGGCCTGGCCAAGTTTTTCGACGGGGGCCAGTCGAGCGGGGACAGCGTGCAGCTCACCAAGGGGATGGTCATCGGCACGCCAGCCTACGTCCCGCCCGAGGCAGGCGGTGCGTACGGCGGCCTGATGGGCCCGGGTCGCGATCAGTGGTCGCTAGCGGTGGTGCTGTACCGCATGCTGGCCGGGCGTCTGCCGTTCGAACGCAGCAATGTGTTTCAGCTGTACCAGAGCATCTGCCACGAGGCGCCGCCGCTGCTGCAGGAGCAGGCCCCGGGGCTGCCGGCTCACGTCTACGCCGCCATCCACCGCGCCTTGTCAAAAGAGCCGGGGGCCCGTTTTGCGACCATCAAAGACTTCCTGCGGGCCCTGGAAGGCCTGCCGCCCCCGGGGGGGAATTCTCGGCTGTCGGGGATCACGGCGATCAAGGCCGAGCCCGAGCCCGCCCCGCCCGCCAGCGCAGCGGGCTCAGACGAGGCGGTTACCACGCTGGACGCGCAGCTTGCGTCCGATGCCGAGGAGGATCCCCTGCCGCCGCATGAGCCGGCCAAGACCGTGCGCATCTCGGCCGAGGAGCTTGCCCTGCTGGCAGTCCGCAGCCGCAGCGACTCAGAAGCGGTGCCAGTCAAGGCGCAGCCAGAGGTCACCACTTCTCCGCATCGATATTCCAAGACCCTGATGAGCCAAGCGGTTCCCCCTCCCGAGGAGTCCGCGCTCAGCGACGAGACTTCCCTGTCGATGTCCCAGCTCTGCTGGCTGGGCACCGAGGACGACGGCACGCCAACGCTGCGCGATGTGAGCCATCCGCTGCGCGTTACGGCCGCAGAGCCCACCGTCCCGCCTGGCTTTGAACCGCCACGACCGAGCCGTCTGCCGGGCCTGGTCGGAAGCTCGCCGCATCGCCCGGCGATCCGGGTCACCCTGGTCGAGCCCGCGCTGGCCAATGCCGCAGCCCCCAAGCCCATCCCCGACATCGGCAGTCATCCAACACATATCGCCGTTCGCGACGCGACCCAGTCCCCCCATTCGCAAGGCGAAGAGACCGTTCCAGCCCAGCATGTCGAGACGGAGGAGCAAAGCCTAGCAGCCAAGCCGCGCTGGCGCGATGTGCTGCTGACGTACGCGCGTGAGCAGACGACCCGCACCTTGGCCTGGCTGCAAGATCTCCCGACGTGGCAGCCCGTGACAGCCCGCAACGTGGTCATTGCCCTGTGCGCCTGCCTGGTGCTGAGCGTGGTCGTCAGCAAGCTGTGGCTTACGATCCGCGCCCCGCGACACACCGAACACTGGGCCCTCGACAGCCTCTATATGACGCAGTACCAGCCTCCCGCGCGCGTCATTCCCTCCGAGCGCAAGCCCCCGCGCGGGCTGGCCAACCGATGGGGAGGCCCGGGGGTGCAGCCGCCCTACGCACCCCCGCTGGCCCGCCCAAGCGCCCCGCTTTCGGCCCGCCCGCAGCCAGCCTCCCGTCCCTCCCGATAGACGCCTTAAGCACGCCGCTCTCCTTCCCGTCGACATCGCAGCGCACAAAAGCCCCCCCGCGCGGGGGGCGACGGCCCGGCTGCGCGATGCCGCGCTCTGATACAAGGCTGCGCGTCACCTCCGGCGCGCCCCCAGCGTGCCGCTGACTGCTGGTCACCTGCCCAGCAATCGGGGGCAGCCTGCCCACCCACCGCGCCAATCGCGCTTGCGAAGCGGGCACGGCAAGCGAGCCTCAGTTGCCAGACTGTGTTTTAATCCTCTCCTGACAAGCCGGCTATCAGAAAGCCAGCCAAGTCGCCAATCACACTATTCAACATACCTTACTTCGCGCCTTTTGCTCGACCTCCTGCCGACCACAAATTCCGGGAATTTCCCAATCATTTCGGTCACTTACAAGATTAGCGACTAAATTTATCAACCTTGGCCCCGCGGTTGCTCTAGAAGACATCGCCAACCAGGCAACGGTATCAATCGACTTACGCAACTGTGAGGATGCACCATGTGGACTTCGATCATGATGATGACGGTTTATGTTTCCTTCTCGTCCCTGCCGCAGTCTCCGCGGTCACTCGCCGGCCCGGCGCCGGAAAAGACCAACCGTGTCGCCTCGCTGGCTGACCACCGGACACCCCGCTTCGTCGCAACCGGTTCCCCCCCCGAGGCAGCAGATGAGCCGGGCAGCGAGGAAGCGCCCGAGCAGGATCAACCGCCCCCGCCCCCCCCCAAGAAGGACCCGCCGGAGCCGATCTTTCCGCCGGTCACGCCGCCCAATCTCGGCGCTAGCCCAAGTGCTGCAGCAGCCTAGGGTGAGTCGGTGGCGCAGCGAAAACCGGCATAACCGGGCTTGAGGTATGGCGCTTCGTGGCCACGGTGCGCTGCGTCTAGATGCTCGCGCGGGCTGGCCCAGCTACCGCCGCGCAGCACCCGCTCGGCGCAGCTAGCTGGGTCATGTCGCGGATTCACGCATGCGCCGTTGCATACAGCATAGGCTTCTTCATAACAATCCAAGACCCATTCCTTCATTGAACCCGCCAGGGAATAGATACCCTCTGTACTGATATCGCGATCCTGCCAGTTCGGAACGATGGTGCGCTGGCGGCATTCGTAGAACTTCTCCGTGCCCCAACCAAAACGAACCCCATCGCAGCTGGCCTCATGCTCGCCCCAGGGATAGCGGGAATGCCCCCGTCCCGAGGCCGCAAACTGCCACTCGGCTTCCGTCGGCAAGCGTCGCCCGTGGGCCTGACAGTAGGCCTGCGCCCCGAACCAGGAGACCGCGGCGATGGGCCGCTCGCGGCTCCCGTCTTGGAGCATCACTCGGCCAGTAGCGTCAATCCGCTCAACGCAACGAAAGTCACGATACTCATCAAAGGCAAATAGATTAACGATGCGCTTATCGCCCAGTATCGCGAAGTGAGTTTGATTCCCTTGGTCATTGCTCGCCGATTCTATGCGCATCTCGCCGCGCGCGACCGAGGCATTCACCCAGTCGATATATTGTCCGCAGCTGACCTCATGCGCGTCTAACCAGAAGTCATCAAGTCGCACCGGTCGCGCCGCCTGGACGGATCGCTGCTCGACCGGCGGTAGCTGCAGCCAGGTCCCGCCGCGCAGGAGCACCATGCCGGGATGACGCAGGCGGGCCAGGCGCCGTGGCCCCAGGGCGATGGCCGCCGCCGCCATGCCCAAAAGCAGCAGCGCTCCTCCCCAGCGCAGGTAGACGCCGGATCCCCCCGGCCTAGCGCGCAGTCGCACCGGGTGAGGGGTTCCGGCAAGCTGCGCCAGCTCAGCCGCCACTTCGGGCATGTCGGGGCGCGCGGTCGGCGCCTTGGCCAGCATGCGCAGAATCAGCGCATCCAGAGCCGGGGGCACATCCGGCGCGTGAGCACTCACCGGGACCGGATCGCTGTAGCGGTGCAGCACCAGCAGATCCTCGGGCGGACCAACAAAGGGTGGCGCTCCACACAGGAGCTCATACAGGATGCAGCCGAGTGCGTAGACATCGCTTTTGCCATCGATGAGACGGACACCAGCGCAGCGCTCGGGTGACATGTAGCCAGGGGTGCCGGCGTTGCCCTGCGTGCTTAGGGTGACCACGCTGCCTGCGTCGCTCCAACGGGCGATGCCAAAGTCGAGCACCTTGGCGCGATCCCCACCAGGGACTGCCGGCTCGGGCGCGAGCTTGATGTTCTCGGGCTTGAGGTCGCAGTGGACAATCTTCGCGGCGTGTACCGCCGCCATCGCCTCAGCCAGCTGTCGGCCATAGCGCAGCACGGCTGGCAGGGGCAGTCGGTGATCGGGGGCCTGCTGCAGCACCTGACGCAGACCGGGACCATCGACATACTCCATCAGGATGTAGGGGCTTCCGTCGCTGTGCTGGCCGTGACCGAAGACTCCCACCAAGCCGGGGTCGGAGATCTGGCTGGCCACCTTGGCCTCGCGCTCGAAGCGATCGACATAGCCGGCGGCGCTGACCAGCTGCGGAGGCAGGAGCTTCATCGCGGCGCGTGAGCCCACTCGCTCGTGCCGCACTTCGTAGACCACGCCCATGCCCCCCCGGCCAATCAGCTGGACCAGGCGGTAGCCGGCAATGACTTCGCCACTGCGATCCCCCGCATTCGACGAGCTGGACGCAAGCGCGGGCGACCCCCGATTCGGCGTAGGCAGGGTCGGCTGGTGACTCCCCGACTCAGTCACGGGGGCGTCGTTGGAGTTCGATCGCGGCGTCTTTTGGCTCATGCTCGGACGCAGTCCCGTCCAGCATACTCGGCCCCACACTCGACGCGGCACGAAAATCCTCGGAGCGCAGACCCGCCCGGTCAATCCAACGATTGAGGGTGCGTCGCGAGATTCCTAGGAGTCGCGAGAGGAGCGAGATGTTCCCTCCTTTTTCGCGCAGCAGACGCGCCAGCACTTCGGGGGAATAGGACGCCTTGCCGACTTCGGAATCGCCCCCTTTTGCCCTATCGCCCTCGGCGTAGGAGCTCGCGGAAGGCTCGGCATCGGCACCGCAGGATTCCAGATCGGCGGACCGCTCGGCGGGCGTCGTCCCCTCGGGAGTCGAGCTGGATGGCGCCGCGACCAGCGCCGGAATTCCCGGCCGGGCGGCAGCAGTCCGCGGCCGCGCCGCGCCCCCGCGCTCAGCCGCAGAAGCTCCGAAATTCTGAGCCCCCGGCTGCGGCACCGCCAGGCGTTCAGCAAACAGCGGCAGATCGAGCTCCTCGGCATCGGCGGCAAACGCAGCGGCATGCTCGGCGACGGAAAACAGCTGCCGCACATTCATCGGCCAGGGAAATAGCAGCAGCGCCTCCGCCAAACGAGCCGACAAGAGCGGCCTCCGTCCCAGGCGCCGCAGGAAGAGCGGCAGGATGTCCTCGATTCGTGTCGCCAGGCGAGGCAGCCCGACGCGCAGCACGGCCAGCCGGGCCAGCAGATCGGCACGGAACAGGCCCCGGGCCACCGCATCGTCCAGATCACGATTGGTCGCGGAGACCACTCGCACATCGACCGGGACGGGCTCGCGCGCACCCACCGGCCAGATCTGTCCTTCCTCCAGGGCCCGCAGGAGCTTGGGCTGCAGCGGAAGCGGTAGCTCGCCGACTTCGTCCAGAAAAAGCGTGCCCCCATGCGCCTGCCGGAACCAGCCCTGCTGCGGTGCTTTCGCGCCGGTAAACGCCCCGGCCACGTGCCCAAACAGCTGACTTTCGGCCAGCGACTCCGCGATATTGGCGCAGTTGATGGCCACAAAAGCGCGCTCGCGACGCGCCGAAGCAGAATGCAGGAGCTGCGCCGCCAGTTCTTTGCCGGTTCCGGTCTCGCCGCTCAGCAAGACCGCGCTCTCGTGCTCGGCCGCGCACAGCAGCAGATATCGCAAGAGCTCCATCTCTTCCGATGTCCCAGAGAGCAGCGCCTGCGAACGGACCAGCGGTGCATGCCGACTGCTCTCCCAGACCGCGGGCCGTATTCCGCGCAGCACAAAGAGGGAATTCCCCACCCGCAGCACCGCGGGCTGCGCCAAGGACAGGCGAACCTCAGTCTGCGCCTCGCCGTTTACATAGGTCCCGTTCTTGCTGCCGAGATCCCGCACCAACACCCCCGTGCCGTCTTCCGTCACGGCGATCCGGACATGCGTCGCCGAGGCTCGCTTGTCCGCCGGCAGCGGAATCCCCTCTTTGGGACTGACCTCCCGCCCCAGCAGCACGCCGGCCCGCGACAACACCAAAGACTGGATGGGAAACTCGGCTAGATCCAGCGGCGCCACGCGACCCGACGAATACAGCAGTCGGAGCACCGCGACGGTCTGGTTGTTCGACTCGATCTGGCGGTCAGTTTCGGTGCTCGGAGCCATGGCCGCCCTCAGAATACGAGACGGCTCGGGGGATCACCAACGTCAATCACGTGGACTGTCTGGCGGACTCTCTGGCGGACTCTCTGGCGGACTCTCTGGCGGACTCTCTGGCAGATGCCAAGCCGAGTTCGCAAACCAAAGTTGGCTTGCGCTATCTGTGCGGTCCGATTGGTAGCCGTAGCGACGGAGGCCGCGTTGGCCCGGCCTACTTTGGGGACTGGCATGGATCTGGCTTTTGATACCGACCACAGCGGCTTGGGACCGCGCCCTCCCCCAGACACCGGGGCGATAAGCCCCCAAGGGAAAGGCCACGGCTATGCACTTGAGAACGTCACACGCGCCCCCGCCCCGCACGCGAAATCGAGCACTTTCCGTCGTCGGGGCGACGGTCCTGTCCCTCTGGCTGCCGGCGCCTGCCGGGGCCAGCGGCACGCCACGCCGGGTCCTGGTGCTGGGCATCAGCGAGCAGGGCAAGCAGCAGGAAGCGCTACGCCGCGCCCTCGGCAGCAAGGTCGAGCGCAGCGGTGCTCTGCTGGTCAGTGACAGCGGTCTGAGCGATGACCGCAGGTCCTGCGACGATCCCGGCTGCCTGCGCGGCCTGGCCCAAGAGTTTGGCGCCGACCTCCTTTTGTCCGCCCGCCTGGAACGCCATGGCCGCTTTGAGCAGCTCTTGGATCTATGGATCTTCGACGCTGCCACCAACCGCGACCTCAGCGGCAAGAACCTCTGCGACAGCCGCCTGCCCGAGCCCTGTGTCACCGAGCTATGCGGCCGCCTCCTAGCCCAGCTTCTTGATGGCAACGTCCCGCAAAGCCCACCTCGCCGCAAGCCCAGCGAAACCACCGCCACACCCCTGTCGAAGCTCTCCGCCGCCCCCCTCCCCCCCTACCGCCTCGCCCTCGGCATCGGCCTCTCCATCGCCGCCGCCACCAGCCTAGGCATCGGGATTGGGTACAGCGTCATGCGCGGACAGCCCACCGACGGCCAATGCCCATCGCCCGGCACCGCGATGGGCTGCGCAATCGACGGCAGCGCACAGCTAAGCGCTGGCTATGCCCTTTTCGGCCTAAGCACCGCCGCCGCCATTGCCACCCTCGCCTGGCCCC
>DAORCZ010000032.1:0-21399 GCA_035345735.1 Pseudomonadota bacterium
AGGCTGGGACGGGCTCGGCAAAACATCAGCGGCCTCGGGAGATTGGCGGATGTGCGCGGATGTCCACATGCTGGGCAACCTAGCACAGCAGTAGAGGGGATCCTACCAATTCCTAGCTGTCGGACACCGCGCGGGCCGCCCGGCGCAACCCCGGTCGGCCCTGGACGATAACTTCAGGCATGCAAGCACATCGCGGCTCGTCTGAACCGACACAGGGGTGAGCGCGCGATGACGGCAAAGGAAGCCTGCCGCACATGCCGCTTACGTCGGACGCGGCGTGATATCCTGCACACGAGGCGATAAGAAAATGGCTGCGACATCGACCAATAAGCTCAGCCGCCCATACATCTCTTCGCGATTCATTTTGGAGCTCGACGAGGGTGGGGGCGGCTCGCAGAGCGTTGGTACCCTACAGAGCATCGAGGGCGGAAGCTTCAAGTCCGACGTTGTCGACGAGAAAGTCGGCAACCAAGCCATTGTGATGAAGTACTCGGGTCGGCCGAAGTTCGACGAGGTCTCGATCCAAGTCGGTATGGCGATGGCACCGCGCTTTTGGAAGTGGATCGCCAAGAGCTTCAGCTACGAGGCGGAGCGTCGCAACGGCGCACTCGTGGCCCTCGACTTCGACAACCGCGAGCGCTGGCGACGCAACTTCTTCGGCGCGCTGATCAAGGAAGTCACCTTCCCAACGCTGGACGGCTCGGCGAAGGACCCGGCCTACTTGACGATCAAGTTTGTCGTCGAGAACCTCGAAGACGACAGCAGCAAGAAGGGCAACAAGCACGCTGCTGAGCAAGAGTCCAAGGGCGAGTGGGAAAAGCAGCGCCTGTGGCTGCCGTCGATGTTCACGTTCAAGGTCGACGGCCTGACTGGCGACAACCAAGAGACGGTCAAGGTCGAGAGCTTCAGCGTCAAGCAGGAAGTCATCGATGTTCCCGTCGGTGGCAAGCTGCTGACGACCAAGGAACCCGGCCGCGTCGATTTTCCCAATCTGGCGGTCACCATCCTGCAGCGCGACGCCGATCCATGGATGAAGTGGTGGGACGACTTCGTGCGCACCGGCAACCACGAGCAGTCGAAGCAGAAGACCGGACACATCTCGTATCTCAAGCGCACGGCCAAAGGCCCCGGCATCCTCACCGGCGAGCCGCTGCTCGAGATCGACCTGTTCGGCCTCGGCATCCTCGGCGTCAGCCCGGTCAAGCACGAGTCCAAGCAGGTGCAGCTTCAGAAAGTGAAGCTCGATCTCTACGTCGAGTCGATGGGCCTGCGCCCCGGCAGCGGCACCGTCTCTAGCTAGTTCCGCCTCGCCCGCTGGTCCTTCCTTCCCTCATCTCCTGGCTGCACATAGGAAATCCCGCGCGCCCTTTACGGTAGCGGCAGGATGTCGTCGAGGTTGTTGAACCAGCCGAAGAAGACCTTGAGCTTCTCTTTGCGCGATGGCTCCAGGTAGTCGAAGTTGGTGCCGCGATCGACGATCTCCCAGAAGTCCTTGCTGTGCACGGCCAAGAGCTCGTCGCGGATCGACAGCAGGCGCTCGGGGCGCTCGTGCTGCATGTCGAGATAGATGCGGTGCGCGGCCAGCTCGTTGTGCATGTCGAGGTAGGCCGTGGCCAGCTTGATCTGCGCCTTGCGCACGCCGCGCAGCGTCAGCTCTTGCGCTTCGTTTTCGGGAGCCTGATCGATCGACAGCAGGCAGCCCAGCATGGCGTCGTGGGCCGGCGAGTGCTTGTGCGCGGCCAGCTCGCACAGCGCTGCCAGATCGTAGGCCAGGGTCTCGGTGACGAAGCCCAGGTGCAGGTGCAGCGCGGTCTGCGCGTAGTAGCGCATGTGCTCGGCGACATCGCTGAGGATCTCGGGCTGCTCGAAGGCGATCAGCTTCTCGGCGAGCTGGCGATACTGATGCAGGACGTTGTACGCGCTGCGCACTTTCTGGGTGTTGAGCGCGATGCGAATGAAGGTGTTGAAGAACTTGATGCTCAGCCGCAGGGCCGGCAGATCGTTGGTCTCTAACGCCGCCTCACCGAGGTAGCGGGTGTTGATAGCGATCAGGTGACCGATGTCCGGCAGCTCGGCAATGGCGACGGAGTACACGTTCATCAGCTGCCGCAGGATCTTCCACTCGACCCAGGTGCTATCGGCGATCAGCGCGGCCAGCGACTCGGGCGCCATCGCCACGAAGTCGGGGCTGTGACGAACATCGCGCGACAGCTGAAACCAGGGCGGCTCCTGCGCGATCTTGAGCGGCAGATAGCCGACGCCCAGATCCTTTAACGCATCGACGGCGCTGGCGGCGATCAGCTGGTCGCGGCTGGTGATGGCGTTGACCGCGATGTCCGATAGCTGCTCGATGCCGTCGAGCACTGCCCGCTGCCGCACCCCGGTCGGCCCCTGACTCTGCAGCGACACGATCAGCGTCTGATCTTGGATGCGATGAATGATCTTTTCGGGGTCGAGGAAGTTAAAGACGTAGCCGAAGTACGGCAGGATCAAGAGCAGGCTCAGCGTCACCAGACCCAGCGTCAGCGCGATGGCGATGCGCGGGACCAATTCGGCGCTGACCGACAGCGAGACCCACAAAGAAAGAATGCAGGTGACGACGAAGAAGCCGAGCATGGCGAGGTTCTTCTTGTCGCGGAAAAACATCGTCGCGATGCGTGGTGTGTAGCGCGTGGCGGCCAGCTGCACGACGATGCTGACGACGGTGATGACGATGCCCAGCACCGCAACCACGACCTGCGCCAGGTTGCCCAGCGCGTTCTGCGCCGTCTCGATGTCGAAGCGAAACAGCAGGCGCAGCGGCGACAGGCCGGGTCGGTTGGCGGCGCGATAAAAGTCGATCAAGTAGACGGCGAAAAAGACGGTCATCGCCGCTCCGCCGATCGATACCCAGGCGGTTAGCCACGGCGGTAGATGCAGACGTCGCCGCATACGTCCCAGTCGTCGTGCGCCCCGTGCCGCCAAGCCCGCGGGTGAGCCTGTGCCCAGCGGGTCCGAGGCTGGACCGAGCGGGGGTTCAGACGGCGGAGACGAGGCTGACATGGGAGGATTGATTGTACCGCTCTACCGCGCAGCGATGCGTATACTGCGGCGCGGCGCCCAATGTGCGACAAGGTAGGCATAAAGACCGCAGCGAGTCCTTGCTATCCGTCGCGCGTGGTCGGCCGGGGGCGGCTCGCGATCGTCGGTGCGCTGCTGCTGGTCGGGCTGGCGGGTCCCAGCCGGGCTGCGCCGTCGTCGGACAAGCCGGCGGGCCTGCGCTGCCTAGAGCACTACTACGGCGTGCGCAGCGAGCCGCAGGATGGGCACTGGCTGGTCCACCTGGGCAAGAGCAGCCTGCCGTACGACGACGGGCTGAACAAGCACGCCGCCCAGCGCATCGAGACCCCCGATCTGCAAGACATGTTCAGCGAGCGCTACCGCACCGGGCCGATCCGCAAAGTGCAGCGCGCCGAGGAAGATCCCGGCCGGGCTCGCGTCGAGGCGCTGTTCATGGCGCGCTACGGTCGGACGCAGGGCGCGGTGGTGTCAGCGCTTCTGCCCATCGACTTTGTCGGCACGCGGCTGCGGGTGCATCGCCTGGTGGCGCCAGCCTTTCGTGCGGTGGCGGCTCGCCTCGGACCACTTCTGCGTCAGAAGCCGGCGCTGCGCGAGTTTCTCGTCGGGATGGGCGGGACCTTCGCCTGGCGGCCGATCGCCGGCACGCAGCGGCGCAGCGCGCACTCGTACGGCATCGCCATCGATCTGAACGTCAAGCGGTCGCACTACTGGCGCTGGCGCATGAACAATGCCGGCCTGGCCTGGGACAACAGCTACCCGCAAGAGATCGTCGACGCCTTCGAAGCCGAGGGCTTTATCTGGGGCGGTCGCTGGTATCACTACGACACCATGCACTTCGAGTATCGCCCCGAGCTACTCGACGCCACCTGCTACGCCGATCCCGTCCCCACCGGCATGGAGCGTCCCAGTCAAGGAGGCATGGAGTAAGATGGCGGGCGTGCCACGTCAATCCCGAGACGACGACAAGAAGCCGGCGAGCAAGAACTACATAACGCCGACTGGCTTTCGCAAGCTGCAGGTCGAGTTCGAGGAGCTTCGCTTCAAGACCCGGCGCGAGGTCGTGCAGAAGCTCGCTGAAGCGGCAGCGGAAGGCGATCGCTCTGAGAACGCCGAGTACATCTATCGCAAGCGCCAGCTTCGCGAGATCGACCGTCGTATCCGCTTCCTGATGCGCCGCATGGCTCTGGCCGAGGTCATTGATCCGCGGCAGCACACCGGCGATCGCATCCGCTTCGGCGTGGTGGTGCAGCTAGAGGACGAAAACGGCAAGCGCCTGCGCTATCAGATCGTCGGCGAGGACGAGAGCGAGCCGCGCGAGGGCAAGATCAGCTGGAGCTCGCCGCTGGGGCGGGCTCTCGTCGGCAAAGAGGTCGGCGATGTCGCGACGCTGCGCGTGGCGTCGGGCGAGCGCGAGCTGTCGATCGAAGCGATCGAGATCCCGGGCCAGGAAGTCACCGCCGCCAGCCAGAGCGATCCCGGCGCGATTGCCGCCGCGCAGGCCGCCGCCCAAGCCGCTCTCGCTGAAGCCGCCGATGGCGATGACGACGAAAACGACGACGACTACAACGCCGAGGATGAGCCACCGGCTCAGAGGGGGTGAGGATGTTTCCCAGGGGAATCACGTTTGACGATGTCTTGTTGGTGCCGGGCTATAACGGCATTCGTTCCCGTCAGGCCGTCACCACCGAGGTCGAACTGCCGCGCGCCGATCGGCCGATCCCGCTGAAGATCCCGGTCATCAGCGCCAACATGGACACCATCACCGGCGGTGACATGGCCATTGCCATGGCCAAGCTCGGCGGCCTGGGCATCCTGCACCGCTTCATGAGCATCGAAGCCAATGTCAGCGAGTTTCGCCGGGCCCGCGCCTTTGGCCCGGTTGCCGTCAGCATTGGCGTCAGCGGCGATGCCATGGAGCGCGCCGAGGCGCTGGTCGCAGCCGGGGCCGAGATCCTGTGTGTCGATGTCGCGCACGGCCACTCGAAGATGGTCAATCAGACGGTGCGAGGCCTGCGCGAGAAGTACAGCGACAGCCTGTGCATCATCGCCGGCAACGTCGCGTCCTATGCCGGCGCCGACTACTTGGCGGCGGCGGGGGCTGACATCATCAAGGTCGGCATTGGTCCGGGCTCGGTGTGCACGACGCGCATCAAGACTGGCTTTGGCGTGCCGCAGCTGACGGCGATTCTCGACTGCCGCAAGGTCGATCGACCGATCATCGCCGACGGTGGCATCCGCGTGCCGGGCGATGCCGTCAAGGCGCTGGCCGCTGGCGCCGCCTACATCATGCTGGGCGGCATGCTGGCGGGCACGGAAGAGACCCCCGGGGCTCGCGTCGGAAAGATTGGTCCCGACGGCAAAGAGACCTTCGTAAAGGTCTTTCGCGGCATGGCCTCGCGCGAGGCGCAAGAGGACTTCATGGGCGCGATGGCTGACTGGAAGACTGCCGAGGGCATCAGCACCGAAGTGCCGGCGCGCGGCCCGGTTGGCGGCGTGATCGCCGATGTCATGGGCGGGATTCGCTCGGGCATGACCTACTGCGGCGCAGTGAACCTCAAAGAGCTGCAGCGCAAGGCGCAGTTCATGGAGGTCAGCCGTGCATCGGTGGACGAGGGGCTTCCGCATGCCGTGCTGCGGGGGACCAATCGCTAAGCATTGCGGCGGGATCGGCTGCGGCGCGGATCCCGCGAAGCGGCAAGATGGGCCCGCTCAGCGGCGAGCCCTGGGCAGGCGTTGACCGCGAATATGCAGAATCGGTAGTATGTTTCGAGGGGATTGCCGCCACACCCAGCCGACAGGACACCCCAGCAAACGCCCAGGTTTCTTCCTGCTGACGAGCGGCGGCTGCAAGTCAGCGAAGGCATGCACCCGATGTCTGAGACTGCTGCGAAAGAGATGGACAATTCGGCTCCTGCAGAGGGGGCCGGAGCTGCTGCTGCTGCCGATCCGGGGCCAGCCCTGCCCGGTGTGCGCGGAAACAGCCTGCCTGGCATGCGTGCTCCCGGCGAAAACTCGCTGGGCGGCATGCCGCGCCCCGAGGCCTCGCTACCGAACATGGCGCGACCTGAACCGTCGCTGCCCGGTATGCCCAAGCCGCTGTCGAGCGGTCAGCATCCCGGACTCCCGCCGCGCCCCGGCGAGACGGTGGACGAGGATGCTGAGCGCTTCCTGATCCAGAAGGAAGACAAGATGGACTACGGCCCGTTCTCGCTGCGCGACATCCGGGCGCAGATCGAGCAGGGCAAGGTCCACGCCGATCACAACATCCTCGACAACGAGACGGGCGAGCGACGGCGCATCGCCGATCACCCGCTGATCGGTCAGATGGCGCGCGACTGGACCGCCAAGCACGCCGAGCTAGAGCGTCAGCTGCGCGATCAGAAAGACAGCGCCAAGCACCGCGATGCGGTCGTCAAGCTGCTCTCGGGCATCTTCGCGGTGCTCGTCGTCATCGGCGCCGGCGTCGGCATCTACGCCAAGTTCATCTACAAGGCGCCGCAGGCCGTGGTGGTGAAGAAGGAAGTCTCGAACGAGGAGTTCTTCAAGAACATCCAGATCGCGATGAAGGCCGAGCCGCCCGCACCGAAGAAGCCTTCGGGCAAGCGCAAGGGGCCGAAGAACGGCGCCTTCGACGACTCGCAGAACATCAACTTCGACGAGGGTGGCGATACGCTGAGCCCCGAAGACATTCAGAAAGTGATGAGCCAGAAGTTCAGCCTGCTCGCCGGCTGTCTGCGGGAAGAAGCGCAGCGCAGCCCCGGCGTGAAGAAGCTGGATCTGGAGTTTATCGTCAAGGGAAGTGGCTCGGTGTCGTCGGTGCGCGTCAACGGACAGACCAGCTCACCGGTGGCGAGCTGCGTGTTCGCCAAGATGCAGTCGATCCAATTCCCCGAGTGCAAGACCTGCTCGAAGACCCACGCTGGATTCTCCCTCGCCCTCAAGTAATCGGGGCGCCCGTGTGTAAGCTCGGCGCCGCATCAACGTTCTTCCCTCTGAGATGCCGTTGCAGGCCGATCGCCACAGCGTAGACCCGCAAGCGCTGCTCCTGCGTGAAAAGCGCGCCATCGAGCGCGCGCAGAGCGGTGAGCTAGCGGCGCTGGAGCCGGTCTTGGCGCAGCACGCCGAGGCGCTGTTTGTCTGCATCCTCGGTCGCGTCGGAGAGCGGGCGCAGGCCGAGGATCTGCTCAAAGACACGTTTGTGACGGCGCTGGAGAAAATCAACGGCTTTGCCTGGCAGGACCGCAGCATCTATCACTGGCTGCGGCAGATCGCGCTGAACAAGGTCCTCGATCATCACCGCGCGCTGGGGCGACGCAAGCGACTGTGTCAGGCTCTGCGCAACGAGCTCTCGCAAGCCACCGAGCCCGAGGCCGCGGCCTCGCTGAGCGTGGAGCAAGAGCGCCGCATCGCGCAGGGGCGCATCGACGAGACGCTGGGCGGTCTGCATCCACGCTACGCGCAAGCGATTCGCCTGCGACTGTGCGAAGAGCGGTCGCGGAGCGAGTGCGCCGGGCTGCTGGGTGTGACGGTCGAGACTTTCGACGTGCTACTTTTCCGCGCCGTGCGGGCCTTTCGCAAAGCGTATGGAGAACCGGATGCGACCGCGTGATCACGAGGACGACCCCGAGGCCCCGCCGACCGAAGAAGAGCGGCGAGCCGCGGTCGCCTTGCGCAAGACGCTGGGAAGCGACGGCGCGACGATTGAAAGCCCGTCAGCTCCGGTCGCGATCGCCACGCCCGGGGGGACACCTAGCCGGAACAGTCCCAGCCCGGGTCGCGGTGCCGTCGGGGTCGAGCTGGCTGCCGAGGACACCGTGGCGAGCCCGGCCCCCCCGCCGCAGAGCAGCGAGGCACGCTGGCTGGCAGCCCACCTGCGCTATCCCAAGCCCGAAGACTCGATTGGTGAGGTGAAGGCCCGGCGGCTGGCGCGGATGGCTCGCGAGTCGGTACAAGGTCGTCAGCTGCGCAGCTCACAGCGGGCCAGCAGCTGGGCTCGCCTGGGGCGCTCGTTGTCGAGTACAGCCGGTCTGCTGGGGGCGGCCGGGCTGTTGCTGCTTATTTCCTGGCTCCTCCTCGACCAGGGCGATCCGCGCAAGGGGGCGCGCGTCGAATCGGGAGCAACCGGGGTCCGCCAACACCGCATGTCACCGCCGCCGGCCCGGGTGGCCACGGCCCTGCTCCTGCGCCACTCCCTGCGCAAGGGAGAAGACCCCGCGCAGCGGCTTGATCTGATGATTCAGCGTCGACTGAGTGAGCTCCGTGGCGCCATGCCTGAGCCTGTTGCGGGGGGGCGCGGGCTGGCCCATGTCGCCGCTTCGCCCTGGATGTTCGAGCGAGGTTCCCCATGAAGCGGGCTAGCCATCGTCACTCTTTTTTTGCGCGTGGTCGGTGGGTGTGGCTGTGCGCGCTGCTTCTTTTGCCTGTGGGCGGCAGCGGTTGTCAGCGGGCCGCTAGCGGTCTGCTGGGTGGCTCGGCGGCCGACAATGCCGAGGCGGTGCTGATCGCGCTCAGCGAGGCGCGGGCTTGGCAGCGCCGGGCTGATCTGCTGCTACTCGACGGTGATCTTCCCGGGGCCATCCACTCGGTGGAAGAGGTACTGCAGGTACCGTTTCCGGCCAACACACCTGAGGCTGAAGATGTTCGGCTGGACGCCTATCTACGGCTGGCCCGACTGCAGCTTCGCGTCGGTGGTCCCGAAGCCGAAGAGCGAGCCCTGGCCGCCGTTGAGAGTGGTCGCAAGCTGGCCACACGCGACAGCTTCTTTCGTGCGCATCTGGAAAACGCCGCGGCCGATGTCTATCGCGCCCGCGGCGAGCGGGTCACCGATCCGGGCGAAAAGCGGTCCGCACAGCGGCAAGAGCTAGAGGCCCACGAGCGACACATCGCCATCGACAAGCGGCTGCTGCGCGCGCTATTGAACCTGCCGCCAGAACCGACTAAAGGAGACGGTCGATGATGCAAGGCAGGAAGAAGGGCTGGGTTGTCGGGCTGGTGTGGTCGCTGCTCAGCGTCGGCTGTGCCCACCAAGCACCCAAGGAAGCCGGGGCCATAAGCGACGGCTCGGGGGGCGAGATCGCAACGCTTGAGCGACGGATCGCCAGCGCCAAGTCTGGACTGCAGGGCGGCGTGGCCCGCGGCGGATCCAGCGAGTCGGCGCCGGCCGCTGCACCGGGTGGCGGGGGCGACGGTCCGTTTCGTCGCTGCGACTCGATCTGCCAGGCGGCTAACGAGATCTGCACCTGTCATCGTCGCATCTGCACCCTCGCCGACGAGCTTAAGGACGGTCGCAGCGCCGATAGCTGTCGGCGGGCTCAGCGCGACTGCGAGGATGCTGCCAAGCTCTGCGCGGGCTGCGGGGGCTAGGTCCGCGTGCGCCACATCGCACTGACCGGCTTCGGCGACGGCGCCTGCAACGGCACCATCGAGCGGGTTGCGCGTCCCCCACAAGCGCAGCCCTTTCGCCTGCCGATCCTCGGGGCACCCCAGCCCGAGCCATTGACCGAGGAGTGGCTGTGTCAGCGCTGTGGTCAGCGCTGGCAGCGCGAGCCGTTGCCGCAGGAAGCGCTGTAGCCGGCTACGTACTGCCGCCGGTGAGATCCGGCGGGGGCGTCATATCGGGCGGGGTCGCCAAGTCCGGAGCCGTCGCCAAATCGGGCGCCGGCGCAAGGTCGGCCGGTGGGCGCAGATCCGGCATCGCAGCCGCAGCGTCTGGGCTCATGTTCGGATTCTTGGGGGCCGCATCGAACGAACGCAGCGGAAGCTCGGTGCGGTAGTTATCGCGCTCGCACGCGGCCGTCCATAGCAGCCATCCCAGGCAGGAAAGCGGCAGCACAGCGGCAAGAAAAGACAGGCGACGCATCGGTTGGCAAGCCTCTTTCACGACGACAAAGAAGGCCTGCATCCTAACGAGGAGCGCGCGCAACGTCTAGTACCGGGTCTGCAAAGTGCGGGGGAATGTGCGTGCCCCGGCTCCTCGTGGTCGCTGCGAAATAGGGGTGAAGCCGGACTAGACACAAAACGATTGAGAGTTGAATTGCTGCAAATTCTTTATGCCGACAAGCCCTATGCAATGAGCAAATTGACCCCCATCGTTTCACCTGTGCTATGCCGCAATGTGCTCTGACCGTCGAGGGTTCTTGACAGGCTTGGGACGAGACGGGCAGGATGAACAAAGGGCAGTTTATCGCGTAATGGCCATGACTATCGCGTTTCTCACCTCGCATGCAGTCGCCGAGCTAATCGGTGTCAGCCCATCGACGGTGCTGTCGTGGATTGACAAGGGTTTGTTGCCGGCGTTTCGCACCCCAGGCGGCCATCGCCGCGTCGAACCTAGCGCCTTGGTCGAGTTCTTGCGCGCGCACCAGATGCCAGTGCCGCGCACGCTGCTGCCGCAGGCCAAGCGCCTGCTGCTCATCGACGACGACGCCATGTTCCTGCGCTCGACGCGGCGATTGCTGAAACAGCAGTTCAACGAGCTTGAGATCGAGACCGCCGAAGGCTCGGTCGAGGGCCTGCTGCGCATCGGCACGGACAAGCCAGATGCCGTCCTGCTCGATGCCATGATGCCGGGCATGGATGGCGTCGAGGTCTGTCGGCAGATTCGCCAGAACCCCAGCACTTCCGAAATCTCGGTCATCGCGCTGACCGGTCGCCTCGACGATGAGCTGGCGGCGGCCTTCAAAAATGCAGGCGCCACTGCCTGCCTGCGCAAACCACTTGATCTCGAATCTCTTAAACAACTACTGGGGTTGTAATTCATGACGGCCGTCGCGGTGGCACAGGGGGAGAAGGCTCCGCGCAGTGGTCACAAGCTTCGTGCTCTTCGCCATCCCGTCTCGGAGTTTGGCGTCGGGCCGCTGGCAGTGACGGCATGGCATCCGCGCCTGTTGGTGTTGGCCGGGGCCTGCGAAAACGTCTCGCTCGGGGGCGTCTGTGTGCGTCTGCACGGCGCAGCCGAGCGGCTTGATCTGGTCGGGGTCGATGATCGCTTCAGCGGGGTCCACATCACGCTGCAGAGCGGCGAGGTCATCGGTCATTGCGATGCCATCGTGCGGCACTGTCGCAGCGACGGCGGAGACCTATTGGTCGGTCTGCAGCTAGAGGGTGGCGTCATCGACCTGCCGCTGCTCTACGAAAAGCAGACGCGCAGCCGCTTTGCCGCACGCTGTGACGAGGCCGAAGCGACCGCCGACAGCGCCAAGATTCGACCCGAGTTCAAAGCCTGGGTGCTGGATCTGCGCAACTATCTTGAGCGCATGCGCACCTTCCTCGATCGCGAGGAGGGCGCGCTGCAGACCGAAGATCAGTTCACGTATGAGCAGATCTGCGCCCAGTACCTGGCCGAAGTCGGACCGCGCATCGTCGAGCGCGTGCACGCCGCCTCGCACAGCATGGCGCAGGTGGTCGGCAGCCTGCGCGAAGACGAGCACATCGCCCATCGCGCCTATGCCCAGCTGCACCTGGGCTCGATCTTTCTGTCGGCGCCGTTCATCCGCCGCGCGCACCAGAAGCCGCTCGGCTACGCCGGCGACTACGAGATGATGAACATGCTGTACCGCCCCAACTGGGAAGGCAGCAGCCTGTTTGCCAAGGTCATCAATCAGTGCGCAGCCTCGGAAGTCGCGGCGCGCGCCAACATCAATCGCATCAGCTACCTCGCCGAAAAGCTGCGAGCGCCTCTGGTTCGCGCTCGCGATGCCGGTGGACCGCGCGTCCGTGTCGCGAGCATCGGCGCCGGTCCCGGTCGCGAGATCGAAGTCTTGCTCGAGAGCGATCCCAGCCTTGGTCCGTACCTAGACGTGATGCTGCTGGATCAGGAGCCGCGCGCCATTGCCTACGGCGAGCGTCGGCTGGCGCCCATCGTCGCGCGCACCGGGGTTGAGCTGCGCTTCGTGCGCGAATCGATGCGCCGGCTTTTGTGTGGCGGTCAGGTGGCGCAGATGATCGGCGAGCGTCAGATCATCTACAGCGCCGGCCTGTTCGACTATCTCTCTGACCGCAGCTTTGCCGCACTCTTGGGTACCCTCTACGAAGCGCTGGCGGGCGGCGGTCAGTTGCTCATTGGCAACGTCGATGTATCGAACCCGACGCGTTACTTCATGGAGTACTTCGCCGAGTGGTTTTTGATCCATCGCTCGCGGACGCAGCTCTTGGACAAGGCTCGCCTGCTGCGGCCCCCGCCGCAGACCGTGCGGGTTGAGTCCGAGCCGCTTGGCGTCAACCTGTTCCTCGTCATCGAGAAATGACCCCCAGCTTCAAAGCGTACCTGCAAGGGCACAACACCGCGGCTGTGCGGCTGACGTGCATCTTGTGTGCGGCGCTGATGCCGGCGGGCGTGACGCTGGATCTGCTCACCAATCGCGAAAAGGTTTGGCAGTTTCTTGGGCTGCGCATGGTCGCGGCCGCCGTCTCGCTTTTGATCTTGGCGCTGTCGCGGCTGCAGGCCCTGCGTCGGCATAGCTACCTCTTGATCGTGACGGTGATCCTGGCCTGCACCGGCTCGATGGAGATCATGATCCTGAGCCTGGGCGAAGCACCCAGCTCGCCGTACTACGCCGGCTTGAATCTGTGCATCCTCGGCGCTGGCCTGGTCTACGTGTGGAGCGGCATGCAGACGCTGTGGGTCTGCTTGATGGTGCTCGCCATGTGGCTGTTGCCCGCGCTGTGGGCGCGTCCCAGCCTGTATGGTGCGTTCTTCAACAACCTCTACTTTTTGGTCCTCACCAGCATCATTGCCGTCGCTGCGAACTCGATGCGCTATAACCTAGCGAAGCGCGAGTGGGAGGCCCGCACGGCGCTCGATCAAGCCAGCTTCGAGCTCAAGCAGGCGCTGGAACGGCTGCGTGAACTCGACCGCTTGAAGAACCAGTTCTTCGCCAACATCTCGCACGAGCTGCGCACGCCGCTGGCCCTGATTCGCGCGCCGATCGAGGAGCTGATTGCTCGCGGCAACCTCAGCGAGTCCGCCGACAACACGCTGCAGGTCGTGCTGCGCAACGCCATGCGTCTGCACCGGCTGATCGATGGGCTGCTAGACCTGGCGCGCTTGGAAGCCGGTCAGCTACGGCTGCGCGTCGGTGCACTGGAGCTGCCGCAGCTCATCAAGAACATCGTCGCTGCCTTTCAGCCAGCGATCGAGAGCCTCGGGCTCACGCTCGTTCTGCAGCTGCCGGAGTCGCCGATTTCCGAAGTGGTGATGGGCGACAGCGAAAAGATCGAGGTGGTGCTGACCAACCTGCTCGGCAACGCGGCGAAGTTTACCGAGCGAGGCGGGCGCATCGAGGTCCGGTTGCGCGAGCTCGCGGCCGAGCACGCTGTCGAGATCGATGTAATCGACAGCGGCCCCGGCATTCCGCTCGGCGAGCAGCCGCACATCTTCGAGCGCTTCCGTCGCGTCGAGTCGCCAGGGCGCAAGCAGGGCGGCGCGGGCATCGGCCTGGCGCTGGTCAAAGAGCTGGTCGAGCTACACGGCGGCACCGTCAGCGTCGATAGCGCTCCCGGCGCAGGTTCGTGCTTTACCATCCGCCTGCGGACGGGTCTTGAACACCTGCGTGACCAGGCTGGAAGCGAGCCCGCTGGAGAGAGCGCCTCGGCGGATGCTCGCCTACCGGTCAGCCTCAATCCGGCGCTGGCCCACGTCACCCACGGCATTGACCCGCGACTTGAAAGCTCGGGCCGTAACTCTAGCCAGACATTGAGCACGCTCCTGCCCGTCAACATGACCGACCAGGGCCGGGCGCATATCGTCCTCGCCGAAGACAACGTGGACATGCGCGCCTTCTTAGGCGAGTTGCTCTCGCCCTATTACAACGTGACGGCGGTGTCTGACGGCAAGGCCGCGCTGTCCGCCATCCAAGCGCAGCTTCCGGATCTGGTCTTGGCCGATGTCATGATGCCGCACCTCTCGGGCATCGAGCTATGTCGCGAGCTCAAGGCCGAGCTGCGCACCCGCACCATCCCGGTGATCTTGCTCACCGCCCGCAGCGGCATCGACGAGACGATGGAGGGCTTTGGCTCCGGCGCGGCCGACTACCTCGTCAAGCCGTTCAGTCCGCGAGAGCTCTTGGTTCGTGTCTCGGTGCAGCTCAAGGTGCGTCGCCTGACGGCGCAGGTGGCGAACGCGGCGCGGCTGTCTGCCGTTGGCACGCTGGCGGCTGGAGTCGCGCATGAGATCAAAAATCCCCTCAACGCCATCAGCACCGGGGCGGCGGCGCTGCGCAAGCGCACCGAGCTCACGCCCAGCCTGCACAATGAAGTGCTCGACATGATCGATGAGTGCGTCGGCCGCATCGCCGAGATCACCACGGCGCTCACTGATCACGCCCGGCCTGCCGATGGCGAAGGTGTCTCGGCCTTCGATCTGCGACACGGGCTAGAGACGACCCTCAAGTTGCTTTCCGATCGCGTGCGGCACGGCAACGTCGATATCGTCCGCCGTTTCAGCAGCGATCGGCTGGTCTTGGTCAGGCCGCGGCAGGTCAATCAGGTGTTGCTGAACCTGCTCGACAACGCGATGCGGGCGACGCCGAGCGGTGGCCATATCTATCTTTCACTCAGCGAGACGATCCACGGCACCATCCTGCTCTCCGTCGGTGATGACGGGCCCGGCGTGCCTCCCGAGAATCGCGAGCGCATCTTTGACCCGTTCTTTACCACCCGTCCGCCGGGCGAAGGCACTGGCCTGGGCCTGTACCTGTCGCGCCAGATCATCGAAGCGCACGGCGGCACGCTACGGGTCGGCAGCAGCGAGAGCGGCGGCGCTGAATTCGCCATCGAGCTGCCCCTGCCCTCGGCGCAGGATGCGCAGGTTCTACCCAGTGCCATGTCGGGTTCAGCCGGGCGTCGCCAGGGCGCCGGACAGGGAGCGGTCGCATGAGCACCAGCCCCGCTCGCGCTGAGCGCTTGCCGTCGAGTCCCAGCCTGGAGATTCCGCCCAGCGTGCTGTACGTCGATGACGACCGCGCCAACCTGCTGGCCTTCCGCGCCATTGCCGAACCGCAGTACGTCGTCGTCACCGCCCGCAGTGCCGAGGAAGCCCTGCGCATCCTGGAGCAGCGCCAGGACTTCGCCGTGCTGCTGAGCGATCAGCGCATGCCCGGCCTGTCAGGCATCGATCTGTGCGAGCGAGTGCACGCCTCGCATCCCGACATCGAGCGGATGTTGGTGACGGCCTATTCCGATCTCGGCGCTGCCATCGCCGCCATCAATCGCGGGCATGTCGGACGCTACCTCCACAAGCCGTGGAACACCGACGAGCTCTTGGCTACCTTGCGCGATGCCGTCGAGCGCCACCGCCTGCGGGTGATGGTGCAGCGGCTACAAGTGCGGATCAGCGAGACCGAGCGCATGTACGCGCTCGGCGTGCTCACCGCGAGCATCGGGCACGAGCTGCGGACGCCGCTCTCCGTCGTCACTTCTAGCGTCGAGTACTGTCGGCAGGCGCTGCGGCAGAGTGTGGCGCAGCTGGGTGCGGCTTTGCCGGGAGCGAGTCCCGCGCTGGCTAACTTGCGTGAGATCGACAGCGCGCTCAGCGATGCCGCCGACGGAGCGCAGCGCCTGCTAGAGGTCGTCGATGGCATCAACCTGTCGGCGCGCGGCGAAGCGCCAGTGCGAGTGCCGGTTGATGTCAGCCACGTGGTGCAATCGGTACTGCGCTTGGTGCGCGGCGAGGCGGTACAGCGCGCCCAGCTGGCGGTTGAGCTGCAAGCGCGGCCGACGGTGGCTGGCTCCGCGACGCGGCTCGGGCAGGTGCTGCTCAACCTGGTGCTCAATGCACTGCAGGCGATGCCGACGCGACCGATGCTGGAAAATCAGATCCGCGTCATCCTGAGCGAAGAGGGCAAGCACGCCGTGCTGCGCGTCAGCGACAACGGCACCGGCATCGAACCGCAGAAGCTGGCGCGGATCTTCGACCCATTTTTCACCACCAAGCTCAAAGGCACGGGCCTGGGCCTGGCGATTTCGCGGCAGATTGTCGAGGAGCTGGGGGGCGAGATTGACGTCGAGAGTACGGTGGGCGTCGGCACGAGCTTTGTCGTGCGCTTGCCGCTGCTCCCGGGCTCGGGCGGCTAGAGGGAACGTGGCTAGGGCAGCTCGGCGGTCAGATCGCCGTACGCGTCGGGCCGGCGGTCGCGGTAGAACTGCCAGACGCGACGGACTTCTTCGATCAGCGACAGGTCGAGGTCGGCGACGATGAGCTCGTCATTGTCCTCGCTGCCCATGGCCAGGAAGTTGCCGCGCGGATCGACGAAGTAGCTCGACCCGTAGAACTTGCCGATGTTCCACGGCGCCTCGGTTCCAACGCGGTTGATGCAGCCCATGTAGTAGCCGTTGGCCACCGCGTGGGCCGGCTGCTCCAGCTTCCACAGGTACTGCGACAGCCCAGCTACCGTCGCTGAGGGGTTAAAGACGATCTCCGCTCCGCGCAGGCCCAGGGCGCGCGCGCCCTCGGGGAAGTGGCGGTCGTAGCAGATGTAGACGCCGATCACGACGCCCGACGACAGCTTGAACACCGGATAGCCTGTGTTCCCCGGCTTGAAGAAGTACTTTTCCCAGAAGCCTGAGGTATGCGGGATGTGCGTCTTGCGGTACTTGCCCAGGTAGCTGCCGTCGTGGTCCAGCACTGCCGCGGTGTTGTAGTAAACGCCGGCTTGCACCCGCTCATAGACCGGCACGACCAGCGCCATGCCGTACTTCTTGGCGATCGGCTGCAAGCGCTCGACCGTGGGGCCGGGGACTGCCTCGGCCGCGTCGTACCAGCGACGATCTTGCGAGGGGCAGAAGTAGGGGCCGTTGAAGATCTCTTGCAAGCACAGGATCTGCACGCCGCGTTCGCCGGCCTGGTGGATCATCGGCAGGTGCTTCTGCAGCATCGCCTCTTGAATCTCAGCGACGGAGCGTGACTCGTCGTTGAGCGGATTGGACATCTGGATCAGGCCACAGCGAACGACGCGGGGCTTGGCTTTGGGCGGGGTCGGGGTAGACGTGGACATGGGGGCAGCATCCTCCGTTTCGTCGCCGCGATACCATCCCGGCGCGGAACAGGTCAAGAGGCTGCCGGTCGCTAGGGGGCGGGGAAAACGCTGTAGATGTGCCAGGGACCCGTTTTGCCGGAGCGGCGCATCGTCACGTCGAGGTTGCCTTTGCCTTCTTTGCCCTCGTAGTGCACATGCACCTTGATCGGTCGACCAAAGATGCCGCCGCTCGTCGCAGCGCGACGGGTGACCCGGCTGCCCGGGAAGCCCGGGGCGTAGTGCAGGATGGGCACGATCAGGTTGTCGCAGCTCATCGGATCCTGGCGCTCGGGCACGGCCAGCAGGCAGGCGCTGCCTTTGCGGTTTGGCGTGCGCTTGTCCATGACCTCGGCCAGCATCTGCACCACTTGGATCTGCGCCGGATCATCCCGGTTGCAGCCAAGCTCGGGCAGAGCCAGGGTCAGCGCGAGCACAGACAGAGCCAAGCGGGCAGGGCGAGAGCTAGGAGGAGGCGAGGATGACATGCGACACCGCGCCCGAGTATATCACGCCGGAAACACTGCCGAATCGAGCGCTTCACCCGTCGGTGCCGCGTCCGCCCTTGGGGCTAGGTTGCGTCGGATTGAGGGCCCCGGCTCGCCGCAAGCTCGAAGGCCACGTCGGCGGCCACCTGGGCATTGGCCAGCACCAAAGCTCGGTTGGCCAGGATGCTGCGGTTTTCGGTCTCTTTGGCGATCGCCGACAACAAAAACGGCGTCAGCCCCTTGCCCGAGATATGCGCCGCCTCTGCGCTGTGCAGCGCCGAAGAGATGGCGTTTTCGATGAGCCCATCGTCGAGCGCCGAGGACTCGGGAATCGGGTTGCACAGCAGGAGGCCGCGGTGGGGATGCAGCGCGAAGTGGGCTCGCAAGAGGGCCGCCGCCTGCTCTTTGGTATCGACGCGGTGCGGCAGCCGCAGGCCGCTGCGTCGTGAGTAGAAGGCCGGTAGCTCGTCGGTGCCATAGCCAATGACCGGCACGCCCAGCGTCTCCAGGTATTCCAGCGTGCGCGCCAGGTCGAGGATGGCCTTGGCTCCCGCCGAGACCACACACACCGGCTCGCTGGCCAGCGTCGTCAGATCCGACGAGACATCCCAGGCATCACCGCGATGCACGCCGCCGATGCCGCCCGTCGCGAACACCGAGATCCCCGCCCGGGCCGCCGCGTAAACCGTGGCCGAGACGGTGGTTGCCCCATTTCCGCCCGTCGCCACCAGCGGCCCTAGATCCGCCGCCGCCACCTTGACGAAGTGGCCGCGCGCCACGGACTCGATCTGTTCCAGGTTAAGGCCGACGCAGAGCTCGCCTGCAATCACGGCCACCGTCGCTGGCACTGCGCCGCCGGCCCGCACCGTGGCTTCGACTTGCTGGGCCAGCTCGATGTTGTCTGGCCAGGGCAGGCCGTGGGCGATCAGCGTGGATTCCAGCGCCACCACCGGCCGACCTTGTGACAGCGCGGCGGCTACTTCATCGGCTACGCGCAGACGAAACGGATCGACGGGGGGCACGCTTTTGCTCAGGCGAGCCGCTTGGGTGGCCAGCGCCATCGAAGGGAGCGGGGTCATCAGTTCTGCTCCCGTTGCGGTCGCGCCTGACGCAGGCTGATCAGCTCCTCGCGATCCAGGTTGTAGACCTGTGCGCAGTAGTTGCACGTGATCTCGGCCTTGCCCTCGGAGATCATCTCGTCGAGATCGGTCAGCTCAAGGCCGCCGATCATCGCTTTGATGCGCTCGCGGTCGCAGCGGCACTGAAAGCGCAGTGGCCGTTCGTCGAACAGCTCCAGGCTGTCGCCGTACTTGCCCGCGACCAGCCGCGCCAGCTCTTCTGCCGAGCGCGGCGTCGTCTTCAGCAGATCGTAAAGCTCGCCCGAGCGCAGCATGTGCTGCACTTCGCGCAGGTGATGTTTCGTCTCTTCGGGGCTGTCGGGCATGCTTTGGACCAGCACGCCGCCCGCCGCCAGCACGGCGCCGCCTGCGTCCATCGTCACTTCGCAGCCCAAGGCCGATGGAATCTGCTCCGAGTCGCGCAGGTAGGCTTCGACGTCCTCATCGACCTCGGCGGTGACGAAGGACACCTGGCCTTGATAGCGATCGCGGACCCCGATGTCGCGCACCACATGCACGACGCCATTGCGCCCCAGAAGCGGAGCCAGGCGCTGCCGCTTGGCCATGCTGACGCCCTCGCCGGCACTCGGCGCATGGGGATAGCCGCGCACCATGCCGTCGCCAAAAGCGTCGATGCTGAGGCCGCGCAGCGGACCGTTCGACTGGATCTGGATGGTGACGCGCTCCTCGGTCTTGCTGAGCGTCGCCAGGAGCACCCCGGCCAGCATCCCGCGAGACAGGGCGCAGGCCGCCGCTGGGCTGGCTTTGTGGCGCTGCGCTGCCTCGCGACAGAGCTCCGGACACAGCGCCACCACCAGGCGCATGTTCAGCGCACGGATCAGGCCACGGTACAGGTGATCTCCGGCGGGCGACGACGAGGACTGGGCGGTATCTGCGGGATTTGTGAGAGGGACAGACGATTCCAGGTTGGACATGCGAGCAGCTTCCTGCGGGCCGGATCCGAGTGGTTGACAGGTCTACGTAAAAATCGGTACCGACGCCAAAAAACACGGCACCATAGCAACTTTCGCGGGGGCGCGCACGATACCTGCTGCCACGATGATGGGAGCTAACTTCTCAACAGGCTTTGTCTCTGAACGGGCGGCCACCGTCGCGGGGCCGGGGGCTCGGCTGCCCGGGATCTCTGTCGCCTATGACCGCATGCCGCGTCCCGCCCCCCCCTGTGCGGCCGACGACCGGCCAAGCCTGGCCGGCCTGCCCGGGGGGCGCGACGGAGGCCCCCGCACGCCGCTTCTGCTGCCGGACGCAGCGCGTCTCCCCAGCCGAACCTTCATCCTGTGCAGCGCGCAGGGGGGCGAGCGCTCACTGGCCGCGCCGATCTCGATTGGGCGTGGCGAGGACAACGACTGGGTGATTGCCGATAGTCATGCCTCGCGCCGGCACGTCAGCTTGCTGCCGCAGAACGACGGGGTGCGCATCCGCGATCACGCCTCGCGCAACGGCACCTTCGTCAACGGCGTGCGCATCAGCGAGGGCCTGCTGCCGGTCGGCGCTCGCCTGATCGTGGGCCAGACCGAGTTTCTGCTGCGGTTGCCAACCCTGGGGAGCAGCGACCGTGAGCTGATCGGCGACAGCCCCGCCATGGCGCGACTGCGGCAGCAGGTGCAGACCTTCGCCCCGACCGAGCTTCCCATCCTGATCCTCGGCGAGAGCGGCACCGGCAAAGAGCTGGTGGCGCGGGCCCTGCATGCCCAGAGCGGTCGCCGTGGGCCGCTGGTCGTCGTGAACTGTGGCGCACTCCCGCGCGAGCTGATCGAGAGCGAACTCTTCGGGCACGAGCGCGGAGCCTTCACCGGCGCTGAGAAGCGACACCTCGGCTGCTTCGGTGAAGCGGATGGCGGCACGCTGTTTCTCGACGAGATCGGCGAGCTGCCGCCCGAGCTGCAGCCGCGCCTGTTGCGCGCCCTGGAGAATCGCTGCATTCGACCTGTCGGAGCCACGCGCGAGATCCCCGTCAACGTGCGCATCGTCGCTGCCACCCATCGTGATCTCGAGCAAGCCGTGCGCGCCGGACGTTTTCGCGCCGACCTGTTTTATCGGCTGTGTGGCTTTGAGATTCTCATTCCGGCGCTGCGCGAGCGGGTGACCGACATTCCGCTCCTCGTGCAGCACTTTCTGCAGCAGGCCGCGATGCAGGGACAGCTCCCCGCCCGCTCGCTGCGACCCGGGGACGGCGATGCCCTGACCCGCTATCCCTGGCCCGGTAACGTGCGCGAGCTTCGCGCCGCAGTGCTGCGAGCCGCGCACCTGGGTGGGCCGTGCTTGTCGGCGGCTGAGATCTTGCCGTCGTCTCGTCGGGCGGTCGCGGCTGGTGAGCCGCTTGTTCCAGGCGCTGCGCTGTCGCCCAATCTTGACTCTGCAGCAACGGTGGCAAGCTTCGCCGAGATCGAACGCCAGGCCTACCTGCAGGCGCTGTCGCGGGCGGGGGGCAGCTGTCGCGGGGCGGCTGAGATCCTGCAGGTCCCGAAATCGACGCTGCACGACAAGCTGCGTCGGCTGGGCATCGCAACGGGCCGCAGCGGAGTTCGCGCCTCAAGCGGGCACGTCACACCGCCGTCATCACCGGGCCGAGCGTCCTAGGGGCGGGCCACGGTCAGACGTCGATGGTCAGGCCCTCGCGCGCGGCGATCAGTTCGATCCCGCGACCACCTTCCGCGTCGAGCATCGCGCGGCAGCGGCGCCAGCAGTCGTCCACCTGATCGT
>DAORCZ010000033.1:0-2166 GCA_035345735.1 Pseudomonadota bacterium
GACAGCGCGGTGTCATCGGTGATGCGGCGGCCGGCGATGATCTGCGGCTCGCTGCCCAGCTTGCGCGACAGCTGACTGGCCTGCGGGCCGCCACCATGGACGATCACCAGGCGCACACCCAGCGACGACAGCAAAGACAGCTGGGCCGCCACGCCGGCCAGCGCTTCGGCGCGCTCTAGCACCTCGCCGCCGAGCTTGATGACGAAGATCTGGTCGCGGTAAGCGCGCACGTAGCGCAGCGCTCCCTTCAGACCGGCTATCCCTTTTGCGGGCTCAATCGACACAGCAGGCTCCTTCTGATCCGATTTTTTTTCTTACAGCGACAGGTCGCCGATGAGATCCAAGAGCAGCGCGCGCTGCACGTGCAGCCGGTTTTCGGCCTGATCGACGACGGCTGAGCGCGGGCCATCGAGCACGGCATCGTCGATCTCGACGTTGCGGCGCACCGGCAGGCAGTGCATGACAAAGCCGTCGCGCGAAAGCAGCTGACCGCGCGCCTCGGTCATGCGCCAGTCGCGGTGTGGGCGACGGAGCTCGGCTTCTTCGGCAGCGCGACCGAAGTGGCTGAGTGCGCCCCACGACTTGACGTACACGACGTCGGCGCCGATCAGGCTGTGCTCGAGATCCGGGCTGAGCCGCACGCTGCCACCGGCTTCGTGGGCGACGCGGCGGATGGTGGCCATGTCGTCATCGTCCAGCTCATAGCCAGGCGGATGGGCGATGGTCAGGGCCATGCCTTGGCTGGCGGCGGCAATCGCCGCGCTGACCGGGACGGCGGTCGGCAGCGGCTTGGGATGGTAGGCCCAGGCCAGCACGCAGCGACGGCCGCGCGGGCTGGGTAGGCGCTCGCGCAGGGTCAGGGCATCGGCCAGGCCCTGGCAGGGATGGCGGCGCACCGACTCCATGTTGATCACCGGCTTTTCGCAGTAGGCGGCGAAGTCGCGCAGGATGCGATCCTGGCGCTCGTCGCTCCACGTCCCGCCGCGGGGGAAGGCGCGCAGGGCCACGGCATCGGCGTAGCGGCCGAGTACGCGCGCCGCTTCGGCGATGTGCTCGACGGTGGAGCCGTCCATGACGACGCCTTTTTGCGTCTCCCAGGCCCAGCTGGTGCGGCCCGGTTCCAGCACCACGCCGTGACCGCCGTGCAGGAACATCGCGACCTCGAAGCTGGTGCGGGTGCGCAGGCTGGGATCGAGGAACACCATGGCCAGCACCTTGCGCAAAAGTGCGTCCTTGCGCTTGACCTCGCCGCGCTTTAGCTGCGCCGCCAGATCGAGGATCCGCCCGAGCTTGCTCGGCGACAGATCGGCCATGTCTAAAAAGTCGCGCTTCTCGGGTGCGCGGCCCGCGCCTGAGCCCGATCCTGACGTGGGGGTCGTCGTCGGCATATTAAAGTACCTCCGCCAGCGCCTGCAGGACCAGATCGGCCTCGGCGCGCGAGAACGTAAGAGGGGGCATCAGCCGCAGCACCTGCGGATCGGACGAGGTGCCCGACAAAATGTGATGGGCCAAGAGCGCGGTCTGGATCTCGCCGGCCGGACGGGTCAGGCGCAGCCCGAGCAAAAGTCCGCGACCCTGCACCGCCACCACCTTGCCCGGGCCCAGGGCCAGCGCGCCCTGCCGCAGCTGATCGCCGATGGTGAGCGCGTTTTCGATCAGCCGCTCTTCTTCGATGACGTTGAGCGTGGCGAGCGCCGCGGCACAGGGCACCGGACCGCCGCCAAAGGTGCTGCCCAGATCGCCGGTGTGGACCTGGGCCGCGACCGCCTCCGTTGTGATCAGCGCCGAGATCGGCAGCCCTGAGGCCAATCCCTTAGCCAGCGTCAGTAGGTCCGGGGTAACCCCTATGGCCTCGGCGGTGGTGAACGCGCCGCAGCGACCGACGCCGCACTGCACCTCGTCAAAGATCAAGAGCGCCCCGACGCGATCGCAGGCTTGTCGCGCGGCCTGGATCAGCTCGACGGGCAGATCGCGGGCGCCGGTCAGGCCCTGCACCGGCTCTAGGATCACGCCAGCGATCGAGTCATCGACGGCAGCCAAAAGCGCCGCCGGATCGTTCCACGGCACCTTGAGCGAAAGCGGCAGGCCCGCTCGACGGGCACCGGCCATGTACTTTTCACCGTCGGTGACCGCCAGCGTCGCCGCCGTGCGACCGTGCCAGCCGCC
>DAORCZ010000033.1:2266-4447 GCA_035345735.1 Pseudomonadota bacterium
CATGGAAAAGGTCCTATCGTCGTCAGGCCGCAGGTCTCGGGCAGACCCAGGGCCAGGTTCATCGCCTGCACCGCCTGCCCGGCTGCGCCCTTGAGCAGGTTGTCGATGGCGACGGTGATCTGTAGCTCGCGGCCGTCTTCGCTCTGCGCGGCGTGGCATAGGGCATAGCTGCCACCGACGGCGTGCGTTAGCTCAGGCGGGCGATCGAGCAGGCGGACCAGCGGCCGTCCGGCATAGGCCGCGGCAAACAGCGCCGTCACTCCGCCGCGCGGCAGCGGCTCGGCAAGGCTGGTGTGCAGCGTCAGGTAGATACCGCGCACCATCGGTCCCGAGTGGACAAGCAGGCGCGCGCTCGCCCCTGCATCGCCGGTCCAGGCGCGCAGGCTCTGCAGCACTTCGGCCTCGTGACGATGCGAAAACGGCGAATAGGCAAATAGGTTGTGGGCTCGTCCGGGATGGTGCGTGCTGTCGCGCGGCTTGACGCCGGCTCCGCTCGATCCGGTGATCGCGAACAGGGCGGGCGGTGACAGCGGACGCAGGTGACGCAGCGGATACAGCGCAAGCTGCGCCGCGGTGGCAAAGCAGCCCGGGGCAGCGATCGCTTGCGCCCCGCGCAGCCCGTCCCCGACGACATCACACAGGCCATAGCGAAAGCGCGGCAGCAGGGTCGGGGCGGGATGCTCGCCGTAGTAGCGGGCGTACAGCGCGGCATCGGCGATGCGAAAATCGGCCGACAGATCGATGACCAGCCCGGGGAAGCGGTCGAGCAGCGGAGCCATCAGGCGCGCCGACTCGCCATGTTCCAGCGCCAGCATCAGCACATCGGGACCGCGCGCTGCCGTCGAGTCGGCGTTGGGATCGGGTGGACTTCCGGGCAAGTAGTCGATCGGCTCGCCGCCCAGAAAATTCGCCTGGGTCAGCGGGAACAGCGTCGGGTGGACGGCAGCGATTGGGCGATGGGCCTGGCTGCGGCTGTGGGCGCGCACCGACCGCACCTGCGGGTGCTGATAGAGCAAGCGCAGGAGCTCTCCGCCGACGTAGCCGCCGGCCCCGATGACCAGGACATCCAGCCCCGCGGTCATGGCTGCGCCTCGATCGGAGGCGGTGGGCTCTTGCGCTGCAGAGCTGCTCGCACGACGCTGACCAGGGCTGCGGCATCGCGCCGGGCGTTGTGGGCGGGGATCTGCAGGTGGGTGCGGATGTAGCCCAGCCCGACCTCGTTGTCCGTCGCTGGGCCGGTCAGCACGGTGGCGTTGATGCCGTAGTCGCGGCGCAGGATCTCGACCGCGCCCCAGCAGCCCACGGGATCGGGAGCGGCGACGACCCAGGCCGCAGCCGCCCCCCGCAGCGCGGTATCGCCGAGGATGTCCTGCACGCCGTATTCGCCGAGGATGCCGTCGCCGAGCTCGGCGATGATGGCATCGGGCTTGGACTCGGCGAGGCGGTTGAAGATGCCCTTGGCAGTGCTCGTCGTGACACCGGCCCGCGTTGAGGCCAGGCCGCTATCTGAAAAAGCGAGCGCGGTGATCGCGCCGGCATCCAGCATCTGCAGCGTGTCGCGCATCAGCGAGACGCCGGTCAGCTTGCAGGCGGCGACGCGCACCCCAGCCCGGCTGAGACCCCGCACCAGCTCGGTGGCGGCGTAGGTCTTGCCGGTGTTCATGCAGGTGCCGGCGACGTAGATGACCGGCACGCGGCTGCGCAGCTCGTCGCTGCCCGGCACGGCGCCCTGGCGGATGTGGGCGGGGCGACCGACGCGATCGGATAGCTCAGGGAAGGCCAGGATGGCGCCCAGCACCTCGGCGCGGAAGGGCGGACCCAGCTCGGGACTGGCCGAGGTACAGCGGCCGAGCACACCGCCCAGGTTCAGCACGTGCAGGGTGTCGCCGACGGCGATCTGCGACGGGACTTCGCCGGCATAGCCGTGCAGCGCGCGACGGTTGCCCAGTGTCCCAGCCAGGACATCGCCGGATCGCAGCGGCACCATGCGGCCGCTCAGATCCTCGACGGTGTTGTAGCTGGTCTTGTCGTCGAGGATGCGCACCGCCAGCACGAAGCCCTCGGCGGCTTGGATGGCGTCGCTGACGATGACATCGCGCCCCAGGTGGGCATTCTTCGTCGAAGACGCGATGCGATCGAGGCGCAGCCGGGTGGTGACCATCATCGGCGGTCCTCGCCGGG
>DAORCZ010000033.1:4547-9313 GCA_035345735.1 Pseudomonadota bacterium
CGCGTCTCACCCGTCACGCGCTCTTGGCTGCTCAGCAGCAGCGCCTCGATGTCGCGCAGCGCCGGGTCGAAGTACTGGCCTTCGTGCAGGCGGTCGCCGTAAAAGCGGCTGAGGTGATCTTTCCAGAAGCCCTGCCACTTGGTCTGGACCAGCTTTTCTAGCTCGCGGTGGGCGGCGATCAGCACCAGCGCCGACCCCGCCTCGAAGCCGACGCGGCCCTTGATGCCCAGCACGGTCTCGCCGACGTGGATGTTGCGGCCGATGCCGAACGGCTCGCACAGCGCTCCCAGGGCATCGACCAGCGCCGCGCCGGTGTAGTTCGTTCCGTCGAGCGATACCGGCACACCCTGCTTCCAGCCAATGACCACATCCTGCGGCGGGCGAGTCGGCTCGGGGGGATCCAGAAGCTCAGCCGGCGGACTGGCCCACGAGTCATGCGTCCAGCCGCCGCCCCAGGTCGTGCCCCACAGCCCGCGATTCACCGAATAGGCACTGGCTCGCTCGGGCACCGGCAGGCCGCGCTCGCGCAGGTAGGCCAGCGACTGCTCGCGGCGCACGCCTTCGTCGCGGATTGGCGTCACGATCTCTAGCTCCGGCGCTAGCACGCGCAGCGCGACATCGAAGCGGATCTGATCGTTACCGGCCCCCGTCGAGCCATGCGCCACGGCGCGCGCCCCGATCTGCTTGGCAACCTCGATCACCGAGATCGCCTGCTGCGTGCGCTCGGCGGCGACCGACAGCGGGTAGACCTCGCCGCGCAAGACGTTGCCGAAGATCAGATACCGTACGAAGCGATGAAAGACCTGCTCGCGGGCATCGATGCTGTGGTGGGCGACGCAGCCGACGGCGTGGGCCTGCGCTTCGATGGCGGCGCGGGCTTCCGCCGAGGTGCCGCCGGTGTCGACAAACACGGTGTGCACCTGGAAGCCCTGCTCGGACAGCTTGGGCACGCAGTAGGACGTGTCGAGCCCGCCCGAAAAAGCGAGCGCTAGGGTGCCGCGTTCTTTTTGCATAATGCATATACATGCATGAACGATTCGTGACCCACAAGCGCTATTTTTTCACCCTGGGAAACCCGGCACTGGCTCGTGATGGCGATTTTTCGACGGGGTTGTGGAATATTTTGCTTTGACTTACCGCGTCAATTGGTCCACCTTGGTCTGCCTTAAGGGACGCTTGTGGCGATGAATAAGATGCATAACTGCATAAACGAAGGAACCCCATGAAGCTCTGCCTGGCGGATGGAACGACGCTTGCGGGGCAGCCGTTTGGGGCGCGCTGCGAGGCGCGGGGCGAGGTGGTGTTTCACACCGGCCTGGTCGGCTACGTCGAGGCGCTGACCGATCCCTCGTATCGCGGCCAGATCCTGGTCCTGACCTATCCCCTCATCGGCAACTACGGCGTGCCGGCCGACGGCTTCGAGTCGGGACGGATCCAGGCGCAGGGCCTGGTGGTCAGTCGCTATGCCCCGGCCTACAGCCACCACGCCGCGGTGCGCAGCCTGGGCGACTGGCTGGCGGCTGAGGGCGTGCCGGCGATCACTGGCGTCGATACCCGGCGCTTGGTGCAGGGCCTGCGCAGCCGCGGGACGCTGGAAGGTGCGCTGCTATTTCCCGATACCGACGCTGCCCACGGACAGGCCGCGGCTCCAGGGATCGCGATGGCCGATGCCGTCAGCCTGGTCTCGCCAAGCGACATCGTCGAGCTTCCCGGCGCCGCCGATGGACCCACGGTCCTGGTCATCGACACCGGGGCCAAAGAGTCGATCGTGCGCTCGCTGCGGGGTCGCGGCGTCAACGTCGTGCGCGCTGGCGCCGGCACGGCCTGGGAAGCCTGGCTGCCGCGCGTCGACGGCGTGCTTTTGGGCAACGGGCCTGGCGATCCGCGCGATCAGGGGCCGCTTATCGATCGCTTGCGGGCGGTGCTTTCGCGACGGCTGCCGACCTTTGGCATCTGCCTGGGGCATCAGCTTCTGGCGCGCTGCCTGGGGGCCGAGACGTACAAGCTGCCGTTTGGCCATCGCTCGCACAATCAGCCGGTGCTGCAGGTCGGCACGCGCCGCGCGTTCATCACCAGCCAGAATCACGGCTACGCCGTCGATGAGCGCACCCTGCCCGCCGATGTCGAGCCGTGGTTTGTAAACCTCAACGACGGCAGCAACGAGGGGCTGCGCCACCGCCAGGCGCCCTTTGCTTCCGTGCAGTTTCACCCTGAAGCCGCCGCCGGCCCACGCGACACCGCGCCACTCTTCGACGAGTTCCTGCGCACCATCGCCGCCTGCCGGGGGAGCCGAGCATGAGCGCCAATCCTCACAACGAACGTCCCGCGAATCCCGTCAGCCTGCCTGATTCGCTGCGCGGCAAGCCGGCGCTGCCGCAGCGCGTGCTGGTGCTGGGCTCGGGCGCGCTGCAGATCGGCCAGGCCGGCGAGTTTGACTACTCGGGCTCGCAGGCCTGCAAGGCGCTGCGCGAAGAGGGCATCTACGTCGCGCTCATCAACCCCAATATCGCGACGGTGCAGACCTCGGAACAGATCGCCGATGCGGTGTACTTCCTGCCGGTCGAGCCGAGCCTGGTCGAAGAGATCCTGGTCCGCGAGCGCATCGACGCGATCCTGCTGGGCTTCGGCGGGCAGAGCGCGCTGAACTGCGGGCTGCGGCTGGCCGATGAAGGGATCCTGGCGCGACACGGCGTGCGCGTGTTGGGTACTTCGATCGAGACGATTCGTGCCTGCGAAGATCGCAAGCTGTTCGCGGATCGTCTGCGCGAGATCAATGTGCCGGTGGCGCGCGGTCAGGTGGCGACCTCGCTTGCCGAAGCGGAAGCGGTCGCAGCGACGATTGGCTATCCGCTGATCCTGCGGGCCGGCTTTTCGCTGGGCGGACGCGGCTCGGCGATTGTGCGCCACGCCGACGAGCTTCCTGCGGCCATTCAGCGCGCGCTCGCCGGCGTTGGACAGGTGCTGCTAGAGGAGTGCCTAAGCGGCTGGAAAGAGATCGAGTACGAGCTCGTCCGCGACGCGGATGACAACTGCATCACCGTCTGCAACATGGAGAACTTCGATCCCATGGGCGTGCACACCGGCGAGTCGATCGTCGTTGCGCCGTCGCAGACGCTGTCCGATGCCGACTATCAGCTGCTGCGCGATGCCGCCATCGCCACCATCCGTCACCTGGGCATCGTCGGCGAGTGCAACATCCAGTTCGCGCTCGATCCGCAGGCGGCGCGCTATCGCGTCATCGAGGTCAACCCGCGGCTGTCGCGCTCGTCGGCGCTGGCCTCGAAAGCGACGGGCTATCCGCTGGCCTATGTCGGCGCCAAGCTGCAGCTTGGCTACAGCCTGCCGAGTCTGCGCAACGCCATCACCCAGATCACCACCGCCTGCTTCGAGCCGGCGCTCGACTACGTGGTGTGCAAGGTGCCGCGCTGGGATCTGGAAAAGTTCGCCGGCGCCGATCTGCGCATCGGCACCGAGATGAAGTCGGTCGGCGAGGTCATGGCCATCGGGCGCAGCTTTGGCGAAGCGCTGCAGAAAGCGCTGCGCATGCTGGAGGTCGGGGCCGATGGCTTCGATCCGGGGCTCCTGCCGCTGCCCAGTCGCGAGGCGGTGCTGGCCGAGATCTCGCCACCTTCATCGCGCCGCATCTTTGCGCTAGCGCGCGCCTTCGCCCTGGGCTTTTCCGTCGAGGAGATCGCAACGGCGACCGCCATCGATCGCTTCTTTCTGCACGAGCTATCGGGTCTGCACGCGCTGCGGCGGGAGCTTGGTGGCCAGCGCATCGCGACGATCTCGGCTGAGCTGTTGCGACAGGCCAAGCAGGCGGGCTTTTCCGATGCAGCGATCGCGGGCGCCTGTCAGAGCAGCGCGGATGAGGTGCGACAGCGACGGCACGCGCTATCAATTCGCCCCCGCCTGCGGCAGATCGACACGCTGGCCGCCGAGTATCCAGCGAAGACCAACTACCTTTATCTGACCTATCACGCCGATGCCCACGACGTGGAGCCCGCCGAAGGACCGAAGCTGCTCTTGCTGGGTTCGGGCTGCTATCGCATCGGCTCGTCGGTCGAGTTTGACTGGAGCTGCGTCGGGGCGGCCCTCGCGGCACGGCGGCTGGGCTATCGCGTCGCGCTGCTCAACTGCAATCCCGAAACGGTCAGTACCGACTATGACCTGTGCGATCGCCTGATCTTCGATGAGGTGTCGCTAGAGACCGTGCGCGAGCTCTGGGACTTCGAGCGTACCGACGGCACAGGCTTTGTTGGCGTGCTCTTGGCGATGGGCGGACAGACGCCGAATCGCTTGGCGCTGCCGCTGCATCAGGCCGGCATTCGGCTGCTTGGCACGCCGCCTTCGGCCATCGACTGCGCCGAGGATCGGGCCAAGTTTTCCGCGCTCTGTGATCGCTTGCAGATCGATCAGCCGCGCTGGACCGAAGCGGCGCAGATCGATGATCTCAACGCTGCGGTGGCGGCGATTGGCGGCTATCCGGTGCTGGTGCGGCCGTCGTACGTACTGTCGGGTGCGGCGATGCGCGTGGCCCACAGCGCGCCTGAGCTACGGCAGTATCTCGACGGGGCGACGCGGGTTACGCCCGAGCATCCGGTGGTGGTCAGCAAGTACGAACGCCACGCCCGCGAGATCGAATTCGATGCCGTGGCGCAAGACGGCAAGATCCTGCGCTGGGCGATCTGCGAGCACATCGAAGACGCCGGCGTGCACTCGGGCGATGCCACGATGATGCTGCCGCCGCAGGATCTGACCGTCGA
>DAORCZ010000033.1:9413-20691 GCA_035345735.1 Pseudomonadota bacterium
ACCGGCGAGGTCGGCTGCTTCGGCGATACGGTGGAAGAGGCGCTGGCCAAGGCCCTGCTATCGACCGGCTTTCGCTGGCCGCGGCGCGGCGTGCTGCTGTCGCTGGGGACGATGGGCGACAAGTACCTGCTGATCGACGAGGCGCGAGTCCTGTCGAAGCTGGGCCTGCAGCTTTATGCCACGGCGGGCACGGCCGAGACGCTGCACGCCGAGGGCATCGCCTGCGAGGTGGTCGACAAGGGCGAAGGCGGGCCGGAGTCTTCGGCGCTGCGGCGGCTGCGACAAGGGGCGATCGATCTGGTCATCAACATCCCGCGCAGCTTCGATGAACACGGACGCCCCGACGGATTTTTGATCCGCCGCGCGGCCATCGATCTGGAGATCCCGCTGCTGTCCGATCTGCAGCTTGCACGCGCGGTGGTGAAGATGCTGGCCCGCATGCAGCCGAGTGTCGGCGCAGGTCCCGGATCGCTGCACGTGCTGCCTTGGCGGGCCTATCTCGATCGCGTGTCGTAGACGGGTTGCTGGCCGAGCGCACCACCGCAAATCCCCCTCCGACCAGCCGCGCAACCACCGGACGCAAGACCGCCCGCAAGCGAGCGGCCACCGAGCGGTCATCAGAGCGAACCGGTAGAATTTTTGCGTTGCTTTTGCGTTCCAAGTCAGCTGATGTGAGGAGGGCTCTCTGCGTCGCCGTCCATGGGTCTACCCTCTGATGGCCGCCGTCTGCCACGGACCTCGCGAATAAGCCCGTACAGAAGGAGTACTTGACGTGCAAAACGGATGGAATCGACTGACTCGCCTACTTCGTGTCCCGGTCATGGCCCTGTCGCTGTGTGCGCTGCTCGGGCCGAGCCACGAGGCCCAGGCGGCCGCGGTCGGCGAAGAGCTGAAGAATGGCGAAGTGCGCGACGGCAGTGACAAGCCAGCCACCCTGCCGGGCTTTGGCGAGCGTGTGCTGCTGATCCTTTACACCGACCCCGACGTCGCCAACCAGAACGACGCGTTCGCTGACTTGGTTAAAGCGGCCGGCCTGCCCAAGAGCCACTTTCAGTCGATGGGCATCGCCAACATGAAGGATGCGCCGCTGAAGCCGAACTGGGCCATCCGCAGCATCGTGCGCAAGAAGGTCGAAAAGTACGGCGTCACCATCCTGACCGACCCCGATCGCCTACTGATCAATCAGTGGGGCCTCGGCGACTGCAACAACCAGTCGGTGGTGCTGATCGTCGGCAAGGACAAGAAGCTGCACTTCTTCGAGAAGGGCCAGCTCTCGCCCGAAAAGTCGCAGGCCGCCCTCGCGAAGCTCTGCCAGCTGATCGCGGCGGATGGCGGGCCCGAGGCGCCGTCTTGCAAGAACCCGCCGAAGCCTGCTAACTAAGCCGGGCTTGTCCTCTTCCCCTCCGCGACGCGCACACGCATCCCCTTCACACATCCTCCTTCGCCGAATGCGCTGGCTGGGCGCGCTCATCCTGTTGAGCGGTAGCCTGGCCTGCGTCAGCGGTGGCAGCGATCTCGGCACGCCGGCTGAGCTGGCGCGTCAGCGCTTGCAGGCCGATGACTGTTCGATGGCACTTGCCGCGTATCGCCAGCGGCTGCAGCTTCCGCCGAATGCCTCGGTCGTGGTCAGCAACCGCAGCAACGAGCCGCTGCCGCTGCCCGAGCAGGATCGTCTGGCGGCCGAGTTTGCGCTGCGCTGTCAGGGCATGATCGGCGTCGCGCGCCGGGCCATCGTGCGCTGCTGGCTCGACTCGGCGGATGCGACGTCGTTTAGCGCCTGCAACGATCGCTTCTGATCCAGCGACCGCGGGGCCTGACGCGCGGGCCTTGGCTACTTCAGAAGCTCGATGACGATGTGGATGCCCGAAAGGAGGGTGAGGGCGATGGCGAAGGGGATGTGGACGATCTTCCACTCGCGGAACATCGGCTCGATCTTCGGGTAGAGCACGCGACGCCGCTCGAACAGCGCAAGCTCGGTGGCGACGAAGGCCACCTTGGTGCGGGCCTTGGGATCTTTGATGCCCGACAGTCGATAGCGCAGGATCGACGGCTGGAACGGCCGGGCGATGGCGTCCCAGATCATCATGCGCAGCGCCATCCAGCCCGCGCCGACGCCCGACAGCTTGGGATCGGTGACCCGCGCGAAGTGTTTCTTCAGCGTGGCGTAATAACGATCAGCCACGTTGACGCCGGCGTGACGGTTGCGCATGTCGGCAAGCTTGCGCTCGTACTCCATGACCAAAAGCGAAGCCTGCGACGCCAAGTCGGGAAGTTCGGTCGACAGGTAGCGACCAATGACGCCCGAGATGACCGTGGCGAGCATGGCGTAGATGGCCAGCGACACCCAGTTGTCGAGCTTGGCGGCGGTGTGCAGACCGACGAGCACCGGGCCCATGGTGCCGGCCCAGACGTGGTAGTCGAACATCGCCTGCTGCCCGCCCAGCTTTTTGAGTCGCGGCACCCACTTGTGCACCGAATAGAACATCGACGAGAACATGATCACCGTTCCGATGTAGCCCAGCCACAAGGCAAACGGCGCACCGGGACGGAAGTCGATGTTGGCCAGCGCCGTCTCGGGATCGAGGTGCAGCGGGTGATCTTCAGGCAGGTACTTGGTCAGGTAGTAGAAGAGCAGCGATAGCTCGGGCCACTCTTTGCGCAGCGCAATCTCGACGATGCAGCCGATGGTGCCGAGGAGCGAGATCAGCCACAGCCAGCCGGTGCGGAAGCGCTGCTCCTGCTTCTTGGCCTTGTCGTCTTCTTCCGAGAGGCCCTTGTAGAACTTCTTGGGATCGAAGATCTCGTTGACGTCGAACATCACCGAGTGCTCGAAGCCCTTCTTGGCGGCGTCGGCCATCGAGTCGGTGCGCTCGGTGAAGGCGGCCTCGGGCGGAATCTCCAGCAGGGCCGAGGTCGGGCAGGCGCTGATGCAGGCCTGATCTTCGTAGCTCACGCAGTGGTCGCACTTGCTGGCGATGCGACGCAGCTTGGCCTTGCGCGGCTTGCCTTCGCCGTAGGCCAGCTTGTTTTCCTTCTGCAGGCGGATCTGCAGGAGCGGCTTCTCTTCGAGATCGTGCATCTCGATGGCGTCGTAGGGACAGGCCAGGGCGCACAGCGAGCAGCCGATGCAGGCGTCTTCCATGATGACGACTTCTTTTTTGTCGTCATCGAACTTGATGGCGTCGTAGGCGCAGGGATCGATGCAGCGCTGATCGACGCAGGTGTGACAACAGTCGACGAAGTCGAGCGCGCCCAGCACCTTGCCGTTGAGCGATAGGCGCTTGACGCCGTAGCGGGCCTCGCAGGCCTTCTCGCACTCGTAACACTCAATGCACTTGTCGAGCTCGCGAACCCGCAGCGACATCGCCACCGACAGGCCGTGGCGCACGAAGAAGTCGGCGACCAGTGAGCGCGCGCCGGTGTTGGCGTTGAGACGACTGCGGGCGGCGTCGGTAGCTCGGCGCAGACGATCGCCGAAGAACTGGTAGGTGCGTCGCCACATCTCCAGCCGCGCCATCGAGATGCTGAGCAGACGGACGGGCGTGATCGCGTACACCGCGACGTTGGCGGCATCGGGCGCGCGGGTGTCGAGTGTGATCAGATCGCCCTCGGAGAATAGCCCGAGGTTGGTCTCGCACATGCGGATGAGCGGACCCACCTCTTGGCGGCGCTTCATCTCGCGCTTCTCGGCTTTTTTGTCGCCGGCCTTGTACGCGGCCTGGGCCCGGCGCTCGCGATCGAGCACCTCGGCGTTGAAGCGCGCCATCGAGGCCTGACCCTCGACCATGAGCAGCGCGCGGCCGTTGGTGTCGAGCAGCAGGTCGCGACCCGAGCGCACGAGCTTGAGATCGCCGGCCTTGATCGCATCGGTGATGAACTGCGGGTTAAGGCCGTTGAGCATCGGCGCTTCGCGCACCGCCTCCCAGGCTTCGTCGTTGGGATCCTTGCCGACGGGAGCCGACGGAGCCGCCGCGCCCGCCGCCCCTGCCGCGCCGCCGGCGAAGAAGCCCAGGAACTTGCCGACGATGGTGCCTTCGGTGGGGAGGTCCTCGTCTTCGCCTAGCTTCTTCTGCGCGCTCGGCTGCTGCAGGAACTTGTCGAGCGAGCCCATCATCGTGGCTTCGCTCTTGCGCTGCTCGGCCGCCTCTTGCTGGACGAGCAGACGGCCGGGATCGATCGGCGTGACCTTGGCCTTGCTGCGGGCTTTGACGTCCGCCACCGGCTTCCTGCGGTTGCCCTTGGCGTCGACGGTGCCGCCCTGTTCTGAGGTGATCGTGTGCTCGCCGCCGCCGGGGGCTCCGCCCTTGGCCGCAACGCTGGCGAGCAGCGAGGCGACGTTGAGCCCTTCGATCATTCGCGTCGAGTCGTTGTTGGGCACCGGGGCCGAGGCGGCGGCCATGACCGGGATGTCGATCATGCGCGTCGCCTCTTCACCTCCGCCGTACGCCGGGGCGCGGACCACTGGAATGTCGATGCTCGGTCGGGCCGGGGTGGGCGGGTTGCCGCGAGCTCCCGGCAGCCCGGAGGTGGCCGGGCCGGGTGCGCCGTAGCTCCCCAGGTTCGGCGCGGCGAAGGCGACTGTGGCCTCACCACCGCCCTGCGGGATCGGCGGAGTGGACATCATCACCGTCGATTCACCCAGCCCCGGTGGGCTTGGTGCGGCCGGAGGTGGAGCCGGCTGCCGTCCCGAAGGCGCGCTGGCTGCCGGTCGCTGCGGAGCCGGAGCCGGAGCGGCCGGAGGCGGCGTCAGGGACACCGCCTTGAACTGATTGGTCATGCGGATGGGCTTGGGCGGCGGCGGCCGATCGTCCTCGTCGTCACCGGCCAGCGTACCCAGGGCCGCTTTCGGCGGAGGGGGAGCGCTCACCGCACGCGGCGGCGGCGGCGGGGCAGCCCGGGGAGGGCCTGGCTTTGCTGAGTTGTTCGAGCCCGATCCACCGTTAGGCGGAGCCGGAGGGCGCACTGACATCGTTACCTCTACAGCGGCAGCGTTGCTCTAAAGGCGAGGATCGGTCGCGCTCGGCCGTCGCGTCGAATAGCCGTCCTGAGGGAGCCACGATGCCGCAAGGCAGATCCTCGCGTCTACCTTATCACGATTCGCGCTGTCCTTTCGCGGCGGAACAGAAAATGCTGACGTACCGTTACTTCAGGGCGCCAGGCTGGCTTCCGTGGAGGGGGCGGGCGCGACAGGTCCGTCGATGATTGAACTGCCATAGAGAGCCCAGCCCTGGCCAAGCGGCAAACCGTCTTGGCCCCATCGCCTGATGGTCGCTGATTGGCGCTTCGGCTCTGGCAAATCTCCGCAAATCGCGGATACGAGGTAAGCTTCTCAATGTCCATGTTCGCCAACCTCACCTCGTTACTGAAAGCCGGGGGCTTTACCCTGGCGGCGATGTTGCTGTGCTCCGTGGTGGCTCTTGCCGTCGCCATCGAGCGCGCCATTTACCTGTGGAGCTTCACCGATCGCATGCGGGCTCTGTCCGAGTCGGTCAAGCGCTGCCTTTACCGCGGCGCCTTGGCCGAAGCGCGCACGGCTTGTGAGCGCAGCAAGTCGCCCCTTGCCGACGTCATGCTGGTGGGCTTCGAGCGCATGGGCCGTAGCTCGCCCGAGGTGCTTGGGGCCGCGGTCGATCGCGAGCGTCAGCGCGTTGCCTTAGGCATGCGCGGACCGCTGTGGGTCCTGGGCACAGTCGGTGCGACGACGCCGTTTGTCGGCCTCTTCGGCACGGTGGTCGGCATCATGGCCGCCTTCGAAGCGATTGGGCGCAGCAAGCAGGCGGGTATCGAGGTCGTCGGTCCCGGCATCGCCGAGGCCCTCATCTCGACGGCTGTTGGCATCGGCGTGGCGGTCATCGCGCTCCTGTTCTTCAACTACTTTCAGGCTCGGCTGTCCCGCACCAACGTCGAGCTTCGGCTCTTGGTCGAGGAGTTTGTCGAGCTCTTGCGTGAGCATGCAGGCACCTCCAAGTCTAAGAGCGAGTCCGCATCGAAAGCCGCGGACGAGCGCGTCGGCGGGGGCGAGGATCAGGGCAAGGACGCGACCGAAAGCAGCGCCGCGAACTAAGGCCGAGTCAGAGGCAACACACCATGGCGATAGGCAAAGTGCCCGGGGAAGGCGACGTTGGCGATGAAGAAGGCATCTTCGCCGAGATCAACATCACGCCACTCACCGACATCTTCCTGGTCCTGCTGATCATCTTTATGGTCACTTCGTCGGTGATGGCCGACGCTGGAGCGCGCAGTGGTTTGCGCGTAAATCTGCCAAAAGGCGCGACCAAAGAAGTTCAGATCAGCAAGAAAGATCTGACGATCGCCATGGCCCCGGACGGCAAGATGGTCGTACGCGGGCAGGCGGTGGACGCCGCTCAGCTACAGAAGCTGTTCGACGAGGCCAAGGCCGAAAACCCCGATACCCAGGTCATCATCCAGGCCGACGAGACCACCCACCATGGGCGCGTCGTATCCGTGATGGAGCTTGCAAAAACAGTCGGGCTACATCGCTTGGCCATCGCTACCAAGCGCGCAGGCAAATAGCTACCTCGCAAAATTTGCCTGCGTTTACCCAAAAAATCGCTGCGATCTAGCCCGTGTATTCCTCGACCAAGTGGACAAGATCGTCGCCGCGTTGGGGGTTCGGCAGGTAGTCCTGTACGCCGTGCTGCGAGGCCTCCATCAGCTCGTCGTGGTCGTCGGAAAACACGATCATCGGCAGGCTGCGCAGAGGGCTGCGCTGGCGAAGCTCGCGCAGGAAATCGGGGCCCCCAAGCTGGGCGATGAAGCGCCAGCTGAACAGCACCAGGGTGACGCTGCGCCGCTGCACCAGTGTGCGCGCCTCGCTGCTGTCCATGGCAACGAGCGCCTGATGTCCAGCTTCTCCGAGGCTGGCCACGACGCTGTTGATGATGGCTGGGTCATCATCGATCAGCAGCACCGTCGCCGGGGCGGTCACACTGCTCTCGGAAACCGTCGTGTGGCGCGCGGCCAGAAACACGCTGCCCAGCTCTGCCGATGTGCCGGGTGAATCCATGTGCGACAGATACCTGCATTTACTCCCTATGGTCAAGGAATATTCAGGCCAGTGTATGTAAGGAAGCCTGCGATCAAGTAGTTCGCGAAGGTCCTTCAATTGGCATAGAGACCGGATGTCTTGCGATGCTGGCTTGGGCTCACCAGCGCTTGGGGAGGGGCAACCGGTCGGCACTGGCGGGCTCAAGGGTGCCGCGGCTCTGCGTTGGGGGGCGGAGACGGTGCTCCACCTCGACTACTTGCTTGGCTGAAGCTTAGCGAGCGCGGCTTTGATTCCGGCGTCGTCGGGGTTGGCGGCGAGCACCGCTTGGTAGGCGGCGATGGCTTCTTCCCGACGACCAATGCGCTCGGCCGCCTCGGCCAGGATGCGCTGCGCCAGGATCTCGGTGACCGGTGCATAGCGAACAATCGAGTAGGCCGTACGAAAGCTGCGCTCAGCCCGGTCGGGTTGTCCAAGGCCCGCGAGCGCGAGGCCTCGTAGCAGGAAGGCCTGGGCACCAGCCACACCTTCCAGCGTTTGTTGTAGAGCGATGACGGTCTGAAGCGCTTCGTCGTGTTGTCCTTGCCCAATCAGGTCGCGGATACGCGAAAGCTCAGCCCAGGTCGGGTCATTCATCGCAGGCTCTCCCGGAACGAAATATCAGAACGAACGTCCACAGTTAGCCCTCAGCCGGTACGCACAGAGGAGCGTCCTATTATATCGACCCTGTTTGCGAAAACGAAGGCGGAAAAATGCACTTCTTATGTGGGTGGGGGATTACCGAATGTGCGACCTTAGATAGCCCTCGGCTTGTGGGGATGAGTTCGCCAAGTCCGACGGGAATTGGGCGATTTGGCGGGGTGCGGCAGGGCTTGGTCTGGTAGGGGAGTTCGCGGTATGAAGCGCAGATGTCGCACACTCGCCATCGCGCGGCCGGAAACCGGTCTCCGGTCGCCAGCCGTCCCCGTCCCAGCCAGCCGGTGAGCGGGGCCGAGGGACACGCACCCTCATCGCTTTCGCCCGCCACGTGGTTTTTTCTTTTGTACAGCCCAGTGTGGGTCGGGGCCGTCGCTGCAGTTCTGTTTTCGGGCGCGTTTGCCCGCTGGCACGATCGCGAGTACCTGCTGTTCGGCTTCGCCGTCGCAGCGCCGATCTGGCTGTGGCCTGTCCTGCGCAGCCGACGGAGCCCAACGCTGGCAAGCGCGTCCGTGGGGCGGCAAGGCGCCAAGCTTGCCCTGTTTGTGACGGTGCTGAGCTTCCTGCAGAACTACTTTGGTACGCCGTTCTTCACGCGCTGCTTCGGGCTGGAGTATCGCTTTCCAGCTCGCATCGCTCTCAACGGCTACCCCGTCTTCCTGTCGCTCTTGACCGTTGCCTACTTCGCGACCTACTTCGCGGTGATGTCGGCGGGCCTGCGGCTGGTCGAGCGGCTGACGCGGCGGACTCTCGCTGGCGCTCCCCGGTTGCGGCGGCTGTGCCGGTTAGGCGTGACGCTGATCCTTGCGTACTGCATGGCGTTCGTCGAGACGCTGACGATGGCTACCGACCTGCTGGCTGGCTACTTCACCTATGCCAGCAAGGATCGCATGCTGCTCGTCGGCTCGCTGTGCTATGGCACGCTGCTGTTCTGCTCCCAGCTTGCCTACCTGCGCATCGAGGAGGAGCCTGGGGGGCCGCGTTCGTTCCGGCAGGTGACGTGGGATGCCCTGGCAGTGAGCATGCTGGTGCTGTGTCTCTATGAGCTCTTTGCCTATCTGCTGGCGCGCTGGGCCTAGGCCGGTTCGTCTTCGCGACGACGTCGCTCATCGACGTGAGTCCCCGTTCCGGTGCGACCGCCTTCCGTCGCGCCACCAGCCAGGAACAACCGATGTCTGCACCTAGCTCGCATTCCGCCTCAGTGCACCGCGAAAACCGCCTGCGGCACGAGACCAGCCCGTATCTGCGCCAGCACATGCACCACCCGGTCGATTGGTGGCCCTGGGGGCGCGAGGCGTTCGCCGAAGCCGAGGTCAGCGATCGGCCGATCCTGCTGTCGATCGGCTACTCCGCCTGCCACTGGTGCCACGTGATGGCGCACGAGAGCTTCGAGGATGCGGAGACGGCAGTGCAGCTTAACCGCGACTTCGTCAACATCAAGGTCGATCGCGAGGAGCATCCCGACGTCGATCAGCTGTATCAGCACGCACTGCAGATCCTGGGCGGAAACGGCGGTTGGCCACTCACGATGTTCCTGCTGCCGACGGGGGAGCCGTTCTACGGCGGGACCTATTTTCCACCTCGCGAGGCCTACGGCAGGCCCTCGTTTCGGCGAGTTCTCGACGCAGTCAGGGAGGCTTTTGTCGGTGACCGGGCCCGCCTGATCGACCAAGCCGAGCAGATCCGCACCGCCCTGCACGAGCTAGAGAGCCGGGGGGCCGGAACTGCTAGCCAGCCCCTCTCAGCGACGCCCGAAAGCGGGCTTGAGCCGCGGCTGCGCGATCTGCGAAGTGAGCTGGGTCCGACGATGCTGGGCCGCGCCTGCGCCCGCTTGGCCAGCCGCATAGACCGTCGCGAAGGGGGCTTCGTCGGCGCTCCAAAGTTTCCCAATCCCACGGTGATGTCTCTGTTCTTGCGCAGCTATGGCCGAACGCGCGAGCGAGCCGACGCAGAGCCCGCCTTGCTGACGCTGAGCAAGATGGCGGCGGGCGGCATCTACGATCAGCTGGGTGGTGGCTTTGCGCGCTACTCCACCGACGCAATCTGGCGTGTGCCGCACTTCGAAAAGATGCTCTACGACAATGCGCAGCTCCTGCGCCTGTACGCCGAGGCGTATTGCATCCATGTCGCCCATGGCGAAGTGGCGGAAGCCTCGCGCTGCGCCGAGGTTGTCGTCGAGACACATGGCTGGCTGGAGCGCGAGATGCGTGACCAGGCCGGCGGCTTCTTCGCGGCGCAGGACGCAGATAGCGAAGGGGTGGAAGGCAAGTTCTTCCTCTGGACCCCCGAGCAGCTGGAGGCGATCTTGCCTCCCGACGAGGCGCGGCTTTTCGCCCGCTGCTATGGCGTACGACCGGGGGGCAACGTGCCCGATCCGCACGGGCATACCCCTCCCGGTAGCAGTGTCTTGCACGTCGCTGAGCAGCCACAGGGGGCTGATGAGGCTGCCCGGCTAGCCGAAGCTCGGGCTCGCCTGTTTGCTGCCCGCGCGGGGCGCATTCCGCCGGGGACTGATGACAAAGTGCTCTGCGGTTGGAACGGCCTGGCGGTGACCGGTCTGGCCGAAGCTGGACGCCTGCTGGATTCCGCTCCGCTTGTGACCACCGCCAAGCGGGTGGCGGATTTCCTCTTATCGTCCATGTACGAGGCCAACCAGGGCCAGAGCAGTCCCCCTGCGAGCCTACGGCGCACGTACAAGGGCGGACAGGCCAAGCTCCCAGCAACGCTGGATGATCATGCATTTCTCGCCGAGGGGCTCTTTCACTTAGCCTTCGCCGCCCGCGATCTGGGCTATCTGCGATGGGCACGCCAGCTCACCGACGATATGCTGCGTCAGTTCTACGATCGCGAGCGGGGACTCTTCTACCTCGGGCTGGGCGAGAGCGACGGGGTGCGCCTACCGATTCGTCCGGTGAGCTATACGGACAGCGCGATCCCGTCTGGGCTCAGCGTGGCCTGTATGAACCTCCTGCGTCTCTCGGGCCTGTTTGCCTCATCGGCAGGGGCGCCGATGCCGGAAGTCGTACGCTATCGTGAGATCGCCGAGAGAGTGCTTGGGCAGCTAGCTGAGCCGGCTACGCGCAGTCCGTTAGGGCTGTCCAATGTTTGTGCCGCGATCGATCTGCTGACGCATGGTCTCTCGGTGACCGTGATCGTCGATCCCCAGCTCTCGGCCAGCGACGAGCCCAGCCCAAGCGCCGCCACGCTCTTGCGGGCCGCGAATACCGGCTACGTCCCCGACCATGCCGTCCTGCTCTGTCACCCGGACCGTCCGCTGCCCGACGGACTGGATCACCATCGTAGCGGCAAGCGAGCCAGCCCTGGGCAAGCGGTGGCCTACGTCTGTCGCGGCCCCACCTGCAGTGCGCCCATCGTCGATCCGCAGGCCCTGCGTCGCCACCTCGGCTCCCCCTGGCTAGTCCGCTAGCGAAGCTACAAAATCGCGGCCTTCCCCTTGCCAAGCGGTCCCGCATTCGCTACGTTGCGGCTCCGAATGGGGCTTAAGGCTCCCATACCATCCCATCTTCAGACGGCAAGTGGCCGTTCCCAGACAACGCGATCGAAAAAAGCACTCGG
>DAORCZ010000034.1:0-20651 GCA_035345735.1 Pseudomonadota bacterium
ACTTCGCCGGGCGCGGCAACCCGTTCTATCGCCTGCTGCACGCCGCCGGCCTGACGCCGACCGTGCTTACGCCCGAGGAGGACGTTCGCCTACCGGAGTTCGGCCTGGCCCTGACCAACCTGTGCCCCCGTCCCAGCCGCGCCGCCTCCGAGCTGAGCCGAGCCGAGATCGCCGACGGAGCGCGCCGACTGGCGGAAAAAATCGCCCAGCTTCGTCCGGCCGTCGTCGCCTTCGTCGGCCTGTCGATCTACCAAGACTTCTTCCAGCTCCCGCACAGCGGTGGCCCCGGTGGGAAAGCCCAGACCCTCTTTGGCGCCCGCGTCTTTGTCGTGCCCAACCCCAGTGGCCTGAACCAAAGCTTCCCCGGTTTTGCCGACAAGCTCACCTGGTTCGTGCGCCTCGCCCAGTTCGCCGCGACCAGCCCAAACCCCGCGCCTGTGACCGCCCCGACGAGCGCCGACTAACGCCGAGCTTCCCCCGCCCGCTCTTTCCGCTGCCCGCACAGGGCCTCGCCCAGTCGCCTGCCGCCTCACCCTTGCCCCCCGAAGCCCGACGCTGATAGGGTGCGCGCGCGCCTTTGGCGTTGATCGCAAGCTCGTTACAAAAGGACACCCTCATGAAAAAGCTCTCGGCACTTGTGGTTCTGGGCATCTCGCTGTTTTCTCTGGCCGCCGACGCTGCCGTCACCGTGCGCTATTACAACCGCGACTCGAAGAAGTACACGTTTGAAGCCACCTGCAGCGGCAGCCACTACACCGTGACCTTCGACGGCAGCACCACGTCGTCGACCACCATCCAGGGCTCCGCCCCCTGCAAGGTCAAGGACGCCGGCGGCGAAGTCACCCTCAAGGGCGGCGAGAACATCGAGATCAAAGACGGCCGCATCATCGTCAAGTAGTCCTGGGACTGGCCAGCCGTCCGTCGTCCTTGATGGCGACGCCCGGCCAGTCTGTTTCGCTGCCGCGTCAGGGGATGCGGACGACGGCGGCGAGTGCCTGCTTACCCTCCTTCCGCGCCGCGTCGACCCGCTGACGCAGCACGGGCTCGAGATCGCGAGGGTCCAAGAGCGAAGCGAGCTCCGACTCGGGAATCGCTGTCCAAAATGGATGCGTCAGTACCGCCAGGCACAGGGGCTGATTGCGTGCGACCTGTTCAATCCGCACCTGCGACGCCTGCCTTTCGGCATCGGCGGCTTCGTCCTTTAGCTCCCAGCCGCTGCCCGCCGATACCATCCAGTGCACATCCGGAATCAGCTGGGCGACCGTGATGCTCGCGGGCCCACCGAATGGAAGTGCCAAGACATCTTCCTTGCCGACGGGTCCCGCCCCCCCGGGGGCAGCCCGCCACAGCCGCAGGCCACCAATCCGCGCGGTCCGCAGGCAGGTCGGGGCGGCCTCCAGAAGCAGAAACGCTGCGCTGCACCACAAGCGCTGCCGTCGCTCGTGTTCCGTCAGCTCGCGTCGAAGCTCGGCGATGAAGCGCGACGTCGCGGCTCCGAATTCATCGGCGGTCGAGACGAAGCGGTCGGCCACCCCGCGGACCGGTGACATCAGCCGCTGCGCCCAGCCGATGTCCATCATCCCTCCCGACAGCGACACCACGGCCACTCGGCATGCACCGCTTGCCGTCACATGCGCGCTGCGGCGCTCGGCATCGTCGGGTTCACAGTCTGATGTGTGGATAGAAACTGCGATGGCCATGGTCGTCTCAATTCACTGGGGCGGCGGTTCAGTCGTGGTGTGCAGGATAGCGAGTCCCGAGGTGGAGCGCGTCTCGCTTGCGCTCCGGAATCGGGGGGCCGCGACTAGTAGGGCCGCAGGTAGGGCTGCCCCTGCTTGTTGTTGTGCGGCCGGCTGCTGGCCCCGCGCCGCAGCCCGAGCTCGATCTGCGTCTCACGCCCCGGGGTAAGGACGACGCGCTGCCGCACGACCTCAGTACTGCCGCGCGACCAGGCCGCGGCTTGATACTCGCCCGCCGGCACCCCGAGGAGCTGGAACGTCCCATCGGTCGCCGTCGCAGTGTAGAAGGGATTATCGAGCACGAGGATCTGCGCCCACATATCGCGGTGGATGTTGCAGTACACATCGACAATGCCCGCCCGCTCAAAGGTGACGGACTTCGAGTCGCCGGCGCGATACAGGCCCAGGTCGAACGTGCTGCCTTCGGTCAACGAAAACACGTTGTGAAACAGGAGGTCCTCGTTGGGAAATTCCACCGTCGAACCCAGCGTCACGACGACGAGCCGAGGATCAAACTGTTTGTTCCGCTGGGTCATCAAACGCGGCTTGCTCAGCGGCTTGTACTTTCGGCCGATGTTCTCGATGTACACGATCACCTCGGCGGCCGCGCCCTGCGCCACGTTGTGCTCATCCACCCACTGCGCTCGCCCGCGCAGCGTCGACAGGGTGCCTCCCCCTGGCGGTCGCGCCGGAGTAGCGGGCTTCGATGCGGAAGCCGCATCGACCGCCCCGGCCGGGCTCTCCCTCACCGGGGCTGCCGGCTTGGCAGGGGTCGGTTTGGGCACTGTCGGCTTGGGTCGCGCCGGCGCCGCTTTCGTTGGGCCCACTGGCTGAGCTCCCAGCGTTCCGGGTTGCGACCCGAGCCAAGCACAGAAACCCAAGGCCACCCAGCGCGCTGCAATACGAGCCGAAAACTGCTGCACGGTCCCCCCAGATCTCACCCGAGCTCGGGCCGAGTCGTAGATCCGCATTTTAGGTCCGCACGGGCGTTCGAGCCAGCGACGCTGGGCCCGGTGGCGATGGACCCGGCGAGGATGGAACAGTGGGGCGACCTCATCCGCTCCCGGCGACGGCCTGCGATGCGTCGCCAAGTAGTTCTTGGCAGCACGTCGCAAAGCGTCCTGGCGGAATCGGACAGGTCAGATTCCTGGGTGCCGCCCGCAAGGCCTGGAGCTTGACCGCAGCGTGCTCGACCGCTTCTGGATCGGGGTGCCACGTTTGCTCGTCGGGGGGTACAAGCGCTCGGTCAGTCGATAGCCCGCTCCGGGTAGTAGCGGAACACGGCGCCCCCGCCTCCCGCGAGCCATCCCGAGGTCTCGTCGGGAATTAGGATCGGGCCGACACTCGAAGGCGTGAGCTTGGTAACGGCGTCGCAGCGATCCTTCTGGCAGCGCAGCATGGTGCCCTGATGTCCGACGATCCAGAAGCGGTCACCAACGCCAGCGATCGAGCCAAGATACTTGTCGGTGCCGCTGGCAATCCTGCGGCAGCTGCTGCCTTCGCAGCGGAGGATGACGCCTTCTGCGCCGGTGACCCACGCGATCTCTGGGGTTGGTGTCCAGACCGCGGCCAGCTGGGTGCTCACCCCGGATGGGACGTTGGTGCAGGCGCTCTTGGTGCAGCGGGCAATGCCCCCGACCTGACCGACGGCCCAGACCGCATCAGGGCTGGCACCGCTCACCGCCAGGAATTCCGACGTCAGGCGGTCGGTGTGAATCTGGGTGCAGCCTGCTCCACCACAGCGATAGACCGTGCCCTCGGTGTAGCCGCCGACGACCCAGGTGTTGTCAAGCTCGGTGCCCCAGATGCCATTGGCGTTCCCGGGCCCCTCGGGCCGGACCGTCGTGCAGCGCGTCGCGGTACAGCGCAAGATCACCTGTCCTCCGCCTGCTACCCAGACGCTGTTGTCATCGATGGGCCACACAGACGTGAGTATCTGGCCGGTTGCCGTGGGCAGAGCTTGGCAGCCGCTGGCATCGCAGCTGGCCGCCACACCGTTACGACCCACGGCCCAGTGTTGACCACTGCTGCCGCCTCCACCCCAGAACCAGCTACTGGTGCCAGAGGAAAACTCGCTGCAGCCGAAGCCTTCGACGCAGCGCACGACAGCACCGTCTTGGCCGGCGGCCCAGGCTAAGTGGGCATCGCCGCTAATCGACGTGAAGGTCTTGGTCGATCCGCTGGAACGAGCTTTACAGCCACGATCTTCACTGCACTCGACCATGACCCCCAAGTAGCCGACGGCCCAGATGTTGTTGGCGTCGCTGCCACCAATCGCAAGGAGGTGGCCATTGTACTGCGGCACCATGTACTCCTGGCTGCAGTAGGTCTCATCGCAGCGCAGCACCCAGCCACGGTAGATCCCGTCGATAGGATTCAGATCCTCGCGCGCGGAAATCCATGCACTGCCTCGCGAGGGAGCAAAGAGCCCCGTCAGGAGCAGCCCCTTGGGCACCGAAAGCACCCGACAGTCCTTGCTGTCGCAGGAAACCACTGTGGCTTCGGTGCCCACCAAGACCGATCCGCCATCGGCTAACACCTCGATCTTGTCCAGGGTGGCAAGGGTACCGCTGCTCCGGGGCGCGCACCCCAGGTCGTTGCACAGCAAGTACGTGCCCTTTCCACCCACGACGTGCAGGCGGCCATCCGGCCCCTTAGCGAGCGCCCAGAGTGGCTCCGTGGTTCCTGTGGGGATCGTTGTGCAGTCGTTGCCCTGACAGCGCAGCAGCACCCCGCTGCTGCCGACGACATAGGCCACATCTGAAGCGACCGCGAGTCCACGATTTAGATTTGTCGAGACAGTGCTGTTGAGCTGTCGGCAGTCACTCTGGGAGCATGCATACAGGCTGCCGTTTTTGCCGACGGCAAACGCGTGTGAAGCATCGAAGCCAAAGAGCTGCGCAAACTCAGGTGAGCCGGCTGCGCCAATCTGACGGCACTCTAGGTTGCTGCAGCGGTACAGCTTATCGGGCAGCACCATCACCCAGGCATAGTCCCGCTCGTCGACCCAGATCTTGAACCCCGTGCCGGAGGCTCGGAGATCGAGGCGTTGCCAGAAGCCCCCGTTCCAGTGCAGAACAGTTCCGGCATCCCCGACAGCCCACACACTCCCAGCGTCGCGGCTGGCGGTACCAAATAGGGTCGAGCCCTGGGGCAGTGGATTTTCCCAGCACCACCCCTGCTTGTTGCAGACCTTCGGGCGGCGCAGCGTGACTCGATCAACGTGGGTTAGCCGGTTTGCGGTGCTGTGCGGACCGTACTGGGTGGGGTTGAATTCGGCACCAAGTAGGTCGTTTTCTTTGTCATCCGTCGCGACCAGGGTCACCCGCAGCTCGTGCGCTCCGGGTGGCAGGGCCGGCGCGCAGAAGGACCACTTGTGTGCGGTTACTGGGAACGAGGAGGGCTTGGTGCTGAACCAGGGACTCCCGTCCAGACGAACCAGCGCCCGCAGTCCGGTCGGTGGCCGCTCGCTGGCGTCGAGCTGCAGGTCGACGATCTCGATTAAATAGTCATCGCAGCCAGAGTCGGGCCTCTGGCAGCCGACCATCCCGATGGACAGGCAAAAAAGGAACAGGGCCAGGGTTCGTTGTAGGCACACGTGGACTTCTCCAGTACCGCGGTAAGCGGGCTGAGCTGCAATTGGCGTTCAGGGTGACGTTTGATCCGTTGGCCCCAGGGAACCGGTGCGGAGCCTATGCCGATTCTGTAGCGAGGTCTAATGCACAGAGCGGGCCAAAGGCACTGCCTCTGGGCCGTCATAAATAGATGAATAGGGTACGCCGGTCCCTTGCCCTGGACGACTCCCCAGGCCAATGCCAATCCCGATCCCGGTCGCCGTGACGGCCACCCCGGCAGCGGTCAGCCATGGCCACGCTTTGCGATACCAAGGACGCCGCTCCGGCAGAGCGCGGGAGCGTGCCGAGGATACCAGAGGGACCGACAAACTGTCGTTGAGTACAGACGGAGCGGGGATGCTCATCGGCACCTGCACCATCATCTGGTCCTTGATGGAAGCGGCCGAGTCCGTCGCTAGGGCCGCCGACGGATTCCCCGCGCTGGCGCGATGGGGGCAGGTTTCAGCGACTATCTTATCGATTTGGCGTAAAGCGTGGCTAAATTCATTATCTTGATGGTTTTCGATTCTTGTCGGAACGAGCCGGTATAATTCGCTGACCGTGGCGCAGTCCTTCTTATTTACATAGGAAAGAATCACAGGAAAGAGAAACCAGCACGATGGATATTGCTGGAATAGTATTTGAAACTCACGTGCGGATTCATGGAAATTCCTAACGGCATATAATCGCTGGGCGTGCCTGATCTGGTCGGAGATCTGTTCTGGGGCAAACGACATCGGATCGACGGAGAAACAAATCTCCTGTTCAGCGTTCTGCTGATCGTTTGCGCGTGAATCCCTGCAAATAGCGCAAAGAAATAGGTAGAGAAATAATATCGTGGAGATATAGTTATTGCGACCAAGCCTTCGGGAAGGGATTTGCCTTAAATTCATGGTGGCTCTCTGATTGCGGCCGAGCGGCAGGAGGGGCTGGCATCCGCGGTTCACTTGTCGGCTCGTGCGATGTCGCGGGCACCGCCAGACTACCGGGTCGGGTGAGACGTGGTGACCGCACCTCGGCAGCCCGGACACGGTTTCTGTGCAACGGGTGTGCCGCAGGCTTGTAGGCGGGCGGCAATGTCGCTGGGGGGACGGTCGATGGCGCTGGGTCCTTGGGCTCTCCTGCCGGCAGCGTATCGACCGGGACGATGACCGCTGAAGGAGGGCGAAGGCCCGGTGGTTCCGACGCGGAGGCCGCTGCGGGAGTCGCTGGCGGCACGACGGTTCGTGGCCGCAGCCAGCGCTGCCAGCCAAGCGCTGTGCTCGAAAACATCAGCGCTGCCGCAGCCACTCCCCGGAGCCACCGGCGTGCGCCCCGCACGGGATGGCCCGCCAGTGCAGCGTCGGCCAGGGTCTCCTGCGCGGGAGTCAGCGGAGACTCAGAGACGCGCGCCGCCGCCTGTCCCCACTCTGGCCCACCGGTTAACAGGGGACGCAGCTGCGCGATGACCTCGTCGCTGGTAGGCCGCTGGCTGGGGAACTTGGCCAGCATGCGTCCGATGAGCGTGACCAGGACCTCGGGTGCCTGGGGGCGAAAGCATGAGAGGGCGGGCGCGGACTCCAGCTGGTGCTTGGCCATCACCAAGCGGGGCGTATCGGCGACGAACGGCGGGCGGCCAGCGATGACATGAAAGAGGACCGCCCCCAAGGTGTACACGTCGCTCTGGCCGTCGATCTGGGGGCTGTTGCTGCACTGCTCGGGCGACATATAGTCCGGCGTGCCGAGCACGGTGTCCTGCGGGGTCTTGTCCGTCGGTGAAAGCGTCTCAGAGGCCAGCTTGGCGATGCCAAAGTCGATGAGCTTTAGGCGCTCGCCATCGGGCATCTGTGAGTCGGGCACCAGCATGATGTTGCTCGGCTTGATATCGCGGTGGACGACGCCATGCGCGTGCGCAGCGACCAAGATATCGGCCAAGCGGATCCCAAGCTGCACCGCGGTGTGGAGCGGCAGCAATCCCCCACTGCGAGCCAGCCGGGCGGCTAGCGTCTCACCGCGTAGATACTCCATCACCAGATACAACCCGCCGTCGGGCAGGTGCTCGACCTCGGTGACTTCCGCCAGGCCAGGATGTCCGACGCGATTGACGGCGCTGGCTTCGCGATACAGGCGCGCGCGGGCATCCGGTTTGGCGGCCAGATCCGGGTGCAGGATCTTGATCGCCACCCGCCTGTCGATACCGGCCCGCAGCCCTTCATAGACCGTGCCCATGCCCCCTTGGCCAATCATCCGCAGCACGCGATACGGGCCGATTCGCTCATAGGAACCAGCCGGCCGCGCTTCGCCCGCCGCGGTTTCAGCGGGGGCGACCACCGCCGGCTCTGGCGCCGCGGAAGCAGTCTGGGTCGAGCTGGCGGCTACTTGCGGCGCCATTGCCAAAACTCCAAGCCATGCGCTGCCAGCCAGCGGCCGACGGTGCGTTCGGAGGCTCCACGATGGCGAGCGATTGCGGCCTTGTTACCGCGATGCTGTTGCAGCAGGGACAGCAGCTCTTCGGTCGAAGGTTGCTTTTCGGACGAGGCAAACACCACCGGTGACGAGGCCGCAGAGTCGACCACAGACGAAGCGAAGCTGTCGGCTGGCAGCCACGAAGGCAGGTGCTGTAGCTCTAGCGTTGCGGCCTGCGGGAAGCGGCGCTGGAAGTGCTGCGCCAAGTTCACCACGCCGCGCGCGTTATCTGGCCAACGGTGCAGCAGCAGGCGCTCGACCAGATATCGGTTCAGCCGGGGTTGGTAGTCGGGGGCAAAGCGTGCCGACAGGATAGGCAGGATGTCTTCTCGCCGGACGCGCAGTGGCGGAATTTCCAGCGTGCAGGCCCGCAAGCGATACAGGAGATCTGGGCGGAATCCCCCATCGCTCACCGCGGAGTCTAGGTCCCGATTGGTCGCGGCAATCACCCGAGCGTGAAAAGGGCTGTCCTTGGCTGAGCCCACCGGCATGATCTTGCGCTCGGCAAGCGCCCGCAGCAGCTTGCTCTGGACCAGGGGCGGGAGCTCTCCGACTTCGTCGAGAAACAGCGTGCCGGCCCCGGCTTCGCGAAACGCGCCCAGCTGCGATGTCCCGGCGCCGGTAAAGGCCCCTCGCTCGTGTCCAAAAAGAGCACTGTCCGCGAGCTCTGGGGTCAGCGATGCACAGTTGATCGCGACAAACTTTTTGTCTCTGCGGTGAGTGTTGTGAATGTAGTGAGCGATCCGCTCTTTGCCGGTTCCGGTTTCCCCCAAGAGCAATACCAAGTCGTCAGCGCTCGCCAGCTGTTCGGCGTAGGTGCGCAGCTCGTGCATCTCGGGTGATCGGAAGATGACGTCGTGCAAAACCACGGGCTCAGCCGCTGCAAACCTTGAGCTATCAAGCAGGCGAAGGATGAAGAGACTGCTGCCAAGGCGCAGGATATCGGTGTCCTGCAGGCGACATTTCTCGACGCGTACGCCGTTGACGAATGACCCATTCTTGCTGCCCGCATCTTGCAGGACGACTTCATTATCTTGCTTGAACAGGTAGGCGTGCTCTTCCGATAGACGGCTATCGTCGGGCAGCTGAATGGAGTCCGCCCGTTGGGCCGGCGCGGCCCTCCCGATGCGTCGCTCACCCTCGTTGATGAGCCACTGCGAGCCCGCGTCCATTCGCCCCTCGCTCGCCAGCAGGTACAGCATCATCACCGGGGTCGTCGCGGCGGACTGCGGCCCAGACTCTTTCTGCGTCGCTGCCATCCTAAAGAATGCTCGGCATCGTATCGAATCAGCGGGACCACGGGAAGGTAGAAGTCCGTTGGTCACATCGCATGCAAGACCGGCTCCACAACCCAGGACCTGGCATGTGTTTTCCACATAACCAAAGTCACTGGCAGCCATGCCGGATTGCGCCGCCGGTTCCGGCGGGCCTACCGCAATAGCCGGATCTGGCAGCCGGATCCGGCTGCCGGATCTGGCAGCCCGTTCTGGCAGCCGGGGCAGAAACCTTTTTCGCCTCAGAGAGGAAACCGGTGTCTTGCCGCGAATCGCGAGGCCTCACAACCGGACTGGGCCGTGGCACTGCGCTTGCTGTCTGGGTCGGCGTCCTATTCATGGGGGAATGTTCCAATGGGTCATGAATCGTCCGCGGCGGGCAGCCTGGACAGCCTGCAGGCGGTGCTGAATACCTTGGCCAGCCAGCTCAACGACCAGCTACGCGCGGTGCTGGATCGGACCGAGAAGCTCGCGACCACAACACTCACCATCGAGAGAACGCTGGCTGGCGAGCTGCGCAGCATCGCCCATACGCTGGGCCGGACGGCGCAAGAGGAGGGGATCACGGCTGCCCTCTCGCGCTTGGAGGGCCTCAGGGACTCGCACGCCGAGCTCAAGCAGGTCCTCCAACAGCAGCTTGGCGCCATCGCCCAGGTGCAGGTCGGACTCGCGGAGCTGTCCAAGAATAGCGGCGTGCAGCAGGCCGAGCAGCGGGGTCAGCTGGAACAGCTTGGCGAGCAGCTACGTTCGCTTCGCCGGCTGGCCGAAAAGTCGAGCACGCAGAGCGAACAAGAGCTGCTTCTGGCCCTGGAACTGCAGAAGCTTCCGGCCCTTCTCGATCGCAAGTTTCCTGAGCTGGGCGAGGGAATCGCTGGGCTGCGCGGCGAGCTTCAGACCCACTCTCAGGAGCTACACACGCTGCTGCAGCGCCTGGCAACAGTTGGCCAGGGCACGCGTGAGTTCCTGGAGGGAGTTGAAGCCGGGCTGGTTGCACATCGCGCGCGCCTGGAAGGTGCCGTGGGCCGGATTGAAACGCTCGGCAATCAGACGTTGGAGCGCCTGACCGTCGCAGCGCGAGAGCTGCAGACAGGGCAGGCCGAGCAGCGTCAGCAACTTGCCGCGCTGGAGCGCGACCTCCATCAGCTTGGGCCGGCGCTGGCGCAGGCCGTGGCCGGAACGGAAGCGGCGCGGGGTGAGCTAAGGCCGATCAGCAGCACCCTCCATCAGGTGCACGAGAGTCAGCGCAAAACGGAGGGCGTGCTGCCCAAGCTGGACACCGCCGTATCCACGACGCTGCCGCAGCAGCTGGGCCAGTTCGGCAGCGATGTACGAGCCGTCCGCGAGGATCTCAAGCCCCTCGCTACCGGGCTGACAGAGCTCAAGACCCAGATCGGCCTCCTGCCCAAGCTCCAAGACGTGGTGACGCAGCTCGGCACAGCCGTAATCGCGACGCTGCCGCAGCAGCTGGGCCTGGTCGGCAGCGACGTGCGAGCCGTCCGCGAGGATCTCAAGCCCCTCGCCACCGGACTGACGGAGATCAAGACCCAGACTGGCCTCCTGCTGCCCAACATCCAGAACGCGGTGACGCAGTCGCTGCCCGACCAGATTGGGCGGGCCGTGAATCGCTTATCGGAAATTGAAAAACAAATCACTCAAATCAATCAAAACAACGCCCAAAAGGCTGGAAACCTTGAACGTTGGATAACAGAATATTCAAATACGATAAATGAAGTCAATGCGATCCGCAAAATAGCATCTGAGAGCGCCGATAAGCTGCCCGAGAAGGTGGCCGAGATCGTTTTAGAGGGATTTGGGGCAAGAGTCCGTTTGACGGGCCCTCAGAAGCTGATGCGAGGGTTCCTTCTGGCACTGTTCCATGTGGTGATTCCCGCTGCCCTCGCCGGGCTGTGCTTTTATCTGCTCCAGCGGGGCAACGAGTCGATGAATGTGAAGCGACTGGATGAGCTGGTCGCAGAAAAAAGGACTCTCTACGCGGCCGAGCAGAGCTGCCAGGCCCACCTCGGCAAAGCCAAGCTGGATGCGCAGACGGCACAGGCGGAGCTGGCGCATCGCCAGGAGACAGAGAAGGCGAAAGACGCGGCGCTGCACAAAACGCCGCCACCGCCACCGCTCGTGAAAACCGCCGGCCCCCGCAAGCTCATCGGGGCGAAGTCCAGCCAGGCAGCGCTCGAGGAGGGCGGCACGGTAAAGCTCGAGGGCACGGCTCACATCGAGCTCACAGCCAAGACCTCAAGTCCGCCCGGTGGACAAGCCCGCACAACGCCCGAGCCAAGCAAGCCCGGTTCACCATCCGCCATGCCCACCCCACGCTGAGTGTTGCACCAAGCCCGCGTTCAACCCCTCGCAGCCTGTTGAGCGAGTCCCGCCGGAGAGCTCTTTCCAGAGCCGGACGTGGCTGCCCAGTCGTTCCGGCGCCTACCCGCGCCCGCGCGGAAGCCCTGATATCCATTCTGAAAGGAGCGGCTCTGGAAGTCGCGGTCGCGCGCTCCCGCCCATCCGGCTTCCGACATGGGCACTGGACGGTCTCAGTAGGCGCTGCCGTCCTTGCGCAGAAAGCGGGCTTTTCCGTCGGCGCCCTTGCGGTACGCGAGGTCGACATCGGGGTCGGGGTACTCGGCGGTGTCGGCCTCGTTGCGGTTGCTGATCTCCAGGTAGCGGGCGGGCTGGCTGCCGCGGTTGATCAGCTGGTGGCCATCTTTCGATCCGGCGGGAAAGCCGGCGCACATGCCAGCGGTCAGCGTCTGCTCGCCACCATCGGTGCGCAGCACGACCTCGCCTTCGATGATGAAAATCAGCTCGTCTTCGTGGCTGTGGTAGTGCCGCATCGACGACTCTTTGCCAGGCGGCAGCACCGTCAGGTTCACGCCAACCTGCGTAAGTCCCAAGGCATCGCCCAGGGCTCGCTTCTCGCGCGGCAGCACACGCGAACGATACGGCTCGGGATAGCCCGAGCCGGTGCGGGCCGGCAGGGTGGACGGATCAAGCGCAGGACGTCGAGGGGTCATGGGGAGCTCTCCAGTAGCAGGTTTCTGAAAGGCGCCACGCGGCGCAAACGCGGCATCTTACTGCGACCGCCCTGACCACCGCTGCCCCCGCGGGGCGCCGCCTTGTGGCGTTCCTGCGTTCAGCCGTCGCTACGCTGGCCCGATGCCTGGCGTGTCGTTGGCGGTCGACTCTGGAGTCTGAGACAACATCCGCAGCAGCGTCCGTGGCGTCAGGATCGAGGTCGGGGGCGCGAGCAGGTGGGCCACGCGCATGAAGCGGATATAGGTGTCGATGTCGGTGAAGGCGGCGCGCAACAGACGCCCCGAGCTGGCCTGCTGCAGCCGCTCGGTGAGCGACGGGGCCCGCCCCGAGAAGTGCGCCACCCAAAGCTGGTCTTCCAGCAGCGCCATCTGCCAGGGAACCTTCAGCACATCCTCCAGGCTGCGTTGATAGTGCGCCCCAAAGCCCTGCAGGCTGCGGTGCTGGGCTAGGTAGCTGCCGAGCTCGCGATCCAGTCGATCGGCCGACAGCGCAGCGACGGTCATGCCCTGGCCATAGCGCGGATTCAAGCTGCAGGCGGCATCGCCAATGACCAGCAGGCCGTCGGGGAAGCGCGGCAGACTGCTGTAGCGACGCCAGCGATTCTGGGTGTTGCCATAGCTCTCGACGTCGGACACCGGCTTGGCACGCTGCAGCAAGCGATGAAGCTGCGGGACGTCGAGCTCAGCCATCCGGGCCACCAGCTCATCGGGGCTGCGCGGGGCCCGCGGCTTGCCATAGGTGATCACGGCGCAGTGCAGGCGGCGACGCGTCGCGAAGCGGATCACGCACCCCATCTGCGGCGCATTGGGAATGGCGGGCAGCGTCGCCAGCACTCCCCAGTCATCGTCCAGGCCGGGGGGCTCCTCGAACCAGGCGGAGGCGTAGCCGATCGTCGGATCGACCGTCTCCTCGTGCACCGCCGTCAGGCCGCGCTCCTGCAAGAGCTTGGGGGTGGGCGAGGCGCGCCCCATCGCATCCACCACCAGGTCCGCCGTCACGTCTTCCGTACGTCCATCCGCCCCCTGCAGCCGCACGCCGGTCAGGCGCTCGCTGCCCAGATAGCCGACGACGCGCAGGCCATCGCGCAGCGTGATCCCTGGACGACGCTTGACATCGACGAGCAGCGCCCGCTCGACATCGCCGCGCGTACAGACGCGAATGGGAATGCCCGACCGTACGCGCGGCAGCCAGCGTCCGTTATAAGCAACTCGCGTGTGCTCCGTCAGGTCGCCCGTCTGCAGGCCCATCCCATCGAGGAGCGCGGGTAGATCGGGCACCAAGCGGGTAAGGGTCAGCAGCCCGCCGGCCAGAAGAATGTGGATGTGCGCCCCCTGCGGGGTGTGCCGCCGCGGCGACTCGGTCTCGCCATAGGCATCCTGCTCGACGAGCGTGACCCGCTCAAAATGACGGCTCAGCACGCCGGCCGTAGCCAGACCGCTGATGCCGCCCCCAAGGACTATGGCGTGATGGGTGTGGTGCATGTTGGTTCTCTTTGTATCATGGCCTCGCCTATGGCCCGAGCGCTCATTGCCATTCAGGCAATAAATCGCCAATAGCTAAGTGTCACACATCGGCGACCAATCCGCCAAAAAGTCGCCAATTTATGTTTCAATACACCAACTATCCTGGGTATCCTCAAGAGGATCGCGGTCAGGCGCTCGGCGCAGCGGAGCCGTCGCCGCCCCGGGGGAGCTACTGGAACAGGTAGACGGCGCCGCTTGAGGCGAGCGAGTTGTTGCTCTGGTCGCCGAGGAAACCAGTGGCGTTGCTGGCTTCGCCGTAGGCGCCGACCGCCAGGGCGCCGGCCGACAGGCTAAGGCCGTAGCCGAAGTAGTCGTTGTTGCCGGGGTTTGAGGCTTTGATGTAAGCGCGCTGCGACCACGTCGTGCCGTTGCGCGTAAACAGATAAGCGGCCCCGCTGCCACCGATGCTGTTGTTGCTGCCATCGCCGCCAATGCCGGTTGCGTTGCTATCTTCGCCATAGGCGCCGACCGCCAGCATGTCGCCAGACAGCGAGACGCTAAAGCCAAAGTAGTCGCTGGCTCCGGTGTTTGAAGCTTTGAGATAGGCCTGTTGCGACCAGGTCGTGCCGCTGCGCGTAAAGACATAGACCGCGCCGCTGTCGGCCACGGTGTTATCGCCCTGCGCGCCACCGACGCCCGTCGCATTGCTGTCCTCGAAGGAGGCGCCGACCGCCAGCGTATCGCCCGACAGCGACACGCTGTAGCCGAAGTAGTCGACGCTATCGGTGTTGCTGGCCTTGACATACGCCTGCTGCGTCCAGGTCGTGCCGCTGCGCGTAAAGACATAGGCGGCGCCGGCAAAGCTGCTGGTGTTGTCGCCCTGGTTGCCGCCGATGCCCGTGGCGTTACTCGACTCGCCGTAGGCGCCGACGGCCAGGGTGTTGCCCGACAGCGACACGCTGTAGCCAAAGTAGTCCATCATGCCGGTGTTGCTGGCCTTGACGTAGGCCTGCTGCGCCCAGGTCGTGCCGGTGCGCGTAAAGACATAGGCGGCGCCGCTATCGGTGGCGGTGTTGTTGGCGCCGTTGCCGTCGATGCCCGTCGCATTGCTGTCTTCGAGCGGCGCCCCGACGGCAAGGGTGTCCCCGGCCAGCGACACGCTGTAGCCGAACTGATCGTTGGCGCCGGTGTTGCTGGCTTTGATGTACGCCTGCTGAGCCCAGACCGTGCCGGTTCGCGCAAAGACGTAAACCGCCCCCGAGCCCGTCGCCATGGTGTTGTTCTGGTTGCCGCCGACGCCGGTAGCATTGCTGGCCTCGCCGTAGGCGCCCACCGCCAGGGTGTCGCCCGACAGCGACAGGCTGTGGCCAAAGGCGGCGGCCGGTCCGGTGTTGCTGGCCTTGATATAGGCCTGCTGAGCCCAGCTCCCGCCGACCCGCGTAAAGACATAAACAGCACCGCTGCTCGTCGAGGTGTTGTTGGTCTGGTCGCCGCCGATGCCGGTGGCATTGCTCGATTCGTAGGGGGCGCCCACGGCCAGGGTGTCGCCTGACAGCGACATGCTCCAGCCGAACTGGTCGCCCGCCCCGGTGTTGCTGGCCTTGCCGTAAAGCGACGGCACGACCGCGAGGGTGTAGCTCATCTTGACGCCCGTTCCGCTCGTCACCTCGACGAGGATCATGGTCAGACCCGGGGTCAGGGTGACCTGCGCCGTGCCGCCTACCGCCACCGTGCCGTTCACCCGAATCGTCGCCTGCGCATCGATCGCCGCCGCCGTCACGGTCAGCGTGTTGGATAAAAGCGGCGCAGTCACAGTGTAGGTCGTCACCGTCGGCGAAAAGGCCGGGTTCAGCCCACCGGGACTGACCGAGAGCGAAGCCAGCGAGGCGTCACTGCCGACCAGCATATCGTCCTGGGTGCTCATGCCCATGTCACCCATCACGGTGCAGGCGGCTCCCAGCGGAATGCAGGCGTTGTCGCAGGTCTGCATCCCCTCTCCACAGGCGGTGCCGCCGCCGGAACAGCCGGCGACAAGCGACGTCACAAGCGCAAGGCACAGCATAGCCAATCGTCTCTGCATATAGCGCCTCCCCAGGCTGCCCGACCGATGGGCAGAGGATCACGATACCGCAGCTTGCCCGCGACTCGGACCGGCGACGATTTGCCGAGTCGCCCCCCGCAGATGGCCCGCCCGCCGCCCGCCGCCCGCATCGCGCTTGCCAGCCCGCCGCCTTCTTGTTATGAAGATATGGGAACATCCAATGAACGCTATTATCTATCGTAGTTACGGTGGCCCTGAAAAACTGGAACTGGCACAGCGCCCAGATCCCCAACCCGGACCGGGTCAATTGTTGATTCGGGTCCACTGCAGCAGCGTAAATCCCATCGACTGGAAGCGGGCCAGCGGCGTCATGCGGCTCATCAGTCCGGTGCCCATGCCGGGCACGCCAGGCTACGACATCGCCGGGGTGGTCGAGGCCGTCGGGCCGGGGGTTACCGGCTTTGCGCCCGGCATGCGCGTGCACTCGCGCATCGGCGAAAAGACCGGTGGCGGTTACGCCGAGCTAGCCCTGGCCGGGGTCGACGTCACCACCCAGCTTCCCGAGGGTATGAGCTTCGCCGACGGCGCCGCCCTGCCGCTCGCCGGCATGACGGCCCTGCAGGGCCTGCACGACTACTGCGGCCTGCCGCTCGCCGGCGCACGGGCGCGGGTACTGATCATCGGAGCCTCCGGCGGCGTTGGGCACCTGGCCCTGCAGATCGCCAAATCGACTGGCGCCGAGGTCATCGGCGTCTGTAGCTCGCGCAATTCCGAGCGGGTACGGAGCCTGGGAGCCAACGCTGTCATTGAATATGACAAGCCCGACCCCTACCGCGATCAAGCCCCTTTCGACATCATCTATAATTGCGTATCAGGCGAGGTCTCTCCCTGGTTATCGCGATTAACCCCGACTGGCCACTACGCGTCTTGTATGCCAGGGCCTACCACGATATTAAAGAGTGGAACCAACCTGCTAAGCCGCAAAAAGGTCCACGCCGTGATGCTGAAGCCGCGGGCCCCTGATCTCGCCGTCCTCGACCGGCTCTATGCCGCGGGCAAGCTGCGCGTCCTTATCGACAGTCGCTTCCCCCTGGCCGACACCCGCAAAGCCTGGGAGCGCTCGCAGAGCGGCCGCGCCGTCGGCAAGATCGTCATCGACGTCGTCAGCAGCTAGCCCGCGCCGCCCGCCAGCCGCATCTCCCGCCACGCCCCCCGACGCGTTCCGCCCCGCTACCCTTCTTGGGCAAGCCAGGGCCCCGGGGCGGCCTCCTTCTTTCCTTCCTTCCTTCCTTCCTTCCCAAGTCCGAACGACATTCCTTGGAACTGTCCTGTGGGGATTCCGGATTCCTAGGTTCTGCAGATTTTGCCGACCCCGCAGCCTGCAATACGTGCAGGAAACGACTCGACTCCACCGCCGGGCTGGCGCTGAGCATTGGTCTGCCCAGACCGCCCACGGTCACACGGGGCTTGGAGTATCATAATCCGATGCTGACTCGCGACCGGGAGCGTGCATTGCTGGAGCGCGCCATCGCGGCAGGCTATCTGAGCCGGGGGGATATCACTGCAACCGCCGAGGTGCGGCCTCCGCGCTCCTCGCCGACCTTCAGTCCTCACATCGATCGACTGATTCAGCTGGGCAAGCTCTCGCCCGACGTGGTGCGCCGGCTGCTGCGGGAATCGGGCGAGACCGCAGAGGACGAAACATCGTCGCCCCAGTCGGCGCTTGCGGTGACGCTGCCACCGCCCCAAAGTGCCGCGGGGGCGATGGATGCCACGCTCGACGGCCGTAGCGAAGAAGCCAGCTCCCTGCGCGCCGCATCGATCGCGCCGCCACCAGCCGGAAAGACGCTGCCCGGGGCCCAAGAGGTCGTCTCGGTCGCCGACGCGGGCGCGGTAGAGCGCTTCCCGGTCGAGAACTGGGACCGCTACGAGCTGATCAAGCTGCTCGGCCAGGGCGGCATGGGCTCGGTCTATAAGGGCCGCGATCGTCGCTTGGGCCGCCTGGTTGCGCTCAAGTTCATCCGCAGCACCGATGCCCAGATGACCGCCCGCTTCATGCAGGAAGCACGGGCCCAATCGCGCATCGAGCATCCCGGCATCTGCAAGGTCTTCGAGGTCGGCGAGATCAACGACAAGGCCTATATCGTGATGCAGTACGTCGAAGGCCAGCCGCTGGGGCAAGCGGCTCGCCAGATGACGCTGCTGGAAAAAGTACAGGTCGTAAAAGACATCGCCGAAGCCCTGCACACCGCGCACGAGCTGGGGATCATCCACCGAGACATCAAGCCCAGCAACATCATGGTCGAGCGCGTGCCGGGCAAAGATGGGGGGCTGCGCAGTCATCCCATCGTCCTCGACTTTGGCCTGGCGCGCGAGGCCCACGAGGGCAAGGGGCTGACCGAGTCGGGCGCCGTCATGGGCACGCCGGCCTATATGTCGCCCGAGCAGGCCCGCGGCGAAATCCGCAGTCTCGATCGCCGTGCCGATGTCTACAGCTTGGGAGCCACGCTTTACGATCTCTTGTCGGGGACGGCGCCGTTTGAAGACGAGAGCATCGTCAACGTGCTGCTCAAGGTCCTAAACGACGACGTACGCCCGCTGCGCGACAAGCATCCCGATGTGCCCGAGGCGCTGGACGTCATCGTCGGCAAGTGCCTGAACAAAGAGCCGGCGCAGCGCTACCAGACGGCGCAGGAGCTGGCCGATGATCTGGGGCGCTTTCTCAACAACCAGCGCATCGTCGGCAAGCAGGTCAGCCTGTGGTACCGCCTGCGCTATCGCAGCCAGCGCAACAAGCCGGTGGCGGCGCTGATCGCGGCGCTGTGCGTGGCGGGCTGTGGCTTTGTCGGCTATGGCACGCGCACCTATCTGCAGAACGTCCGCAAAGAGCGCGAGGCCCGCCGCAAAGAGGTCGAGGCCAAGCGGCGCGCCGAGCTGGCAGAGCAGCTGGGCCAGACGGTGCAGGAGCTGGAGTGGCTGCTGCGCGTCACCAATGGCCTACCGCTGCACGACACCTCGGGCGATGCCCGGCGCGTGCGCGAGCGCATGGCAGAAGTGGCGCGGGTCCTGACCGAAGCCGGCCCGCTCGCCGCGGGTCTGGGCAACTATGTGCTGGGGCGCGGCCACCTGGCGCTGTACGAATGGGAGCCGGCGCTACAGCAGCTACGCGCCGCCGAGGCCGCCGGCGTGCACGATGCCGAGCTGGACTACGCCCTGGGGCGCGTCCTTGGCGAGCTGTACATGGAGGGCATGGACCGGGCCCGCAAGTCGGGCGACAAGAGCTTCCAAGAGCGCCGACGAGCCGAGCTACAGCGCCAGTATCTGCAGCCCGCACTGCAGTACCTAAGCCGCAGCCGCGGCAAGACCCGCGAGTCGGCGAGCTATGCCGAAGCCTTGATTGATTTCTACAACCAGAACTATGAGTCTGCGTTGATCAATGCCCATATGGCGCAGAAGCAGACCCCCTGGCTCTATGAAGCCAAAAAACTAGAGGGGGATGTCTTCGCCGCCCGCGCCCTGATTCAAAAAGACCGCGGCGATCTGGAGCAAGCCGAACGGAATTATCTCGAAGCCGTCCACCGCTACGAACAAGCCGCCGAAGTCGGCCGCAGCGATCACCGTATCTATGAAGCCATTGCGGAAGCATGGGTGAGGCAAGAGGAGATCAGAAGCAATCAAGGACAAGACCCGACCACTCAGACAAATAATGCTCTAAACGCATTAAACTTAGCCATAAATGCCAACCCAAATAACTCGCTTCCATACACTAAAAAATCATATGCATATATTTTCTTAAGTCGATATCACCAATCACAAGGAAATATACCAAAATCTATCGATGCCACAAAGCATCTTGTCAGTTCTGCCGAACAGGCCATCGCCCTTGATCCCAATGATGAATATGCTCACGATGCCCTGGGGAACGGATTGCTCTTCCAGTGGATGATTCAGTTACCTCAAGGCAATCAGGCCGCACTCTTTCAGACCGCCGTCCGACACTACCGCGAGTCGGCCCGCTGCAACTCCAATTTTCCGTGGGCACATAACGACTTAGGCGTCGCCTTCATGATTGATGGCCAAGATAAGTTGTCACGAAATGTCGATCCGACACAAAGTCTTGAAAGTGCATTATCAGCTTTCGATATGGCAATCGCACTCGACGAAAAGTACTCTTTTGCATTTTCAAATAAGTCTTTCGCCCTAAATTTGCTAGCAACATGGAATAGCGAGCACGGGAAAGACCCCATCGACCAGGCCACGAATTCAATTAAGGCCGGCGATGCAGCCATTGATATCAACCGTAAATCTGATGTAGCGACTTGGAACGCTGCTTGGGCGAACTGCATTATGATATACCACAATACAGACATAAACAAACCATCAGAAAAATACATTACTGAGGCCAAGAATAGATTCGAGAAACTATTCAGCATAAACAATAATATCATTGACTCGTATATCGACGCATCCAGATGCCATTATTGGTCAGCTCTTTCCTTTGGCGTATCGCCCGAGGCTAGGCAAGTAAGCATCCGCGAAGGTTTGTCAACTTCAGCGCGATGTATCGAGTTAAACCATGGCCCACAATCCGGCTGCATGGCTGTGGAAGGCCTGCTGCTCAGCCTGCAGGGGCAACAGCAGGCGGCGCAGGGGCGAGCGCCGCTGCCCTCGCTGGCCAAAGCGCTAGAGCGCGCACGGGGAGCGAGAGAGAGAGCGCCCAAGGACAGCACGGTCCTGCTGTCGGTGGCGGAGACCTGTCTACGGCTGGCTGAGATCAAGGCGGGACTCGGCCAGCCAGCGACGGGCGAGCTACGCGAGGGGCTCCTTTCGGCAGAACAGACGCTGAATGTCGCGGCGGGCTGGCCGCGGGCGCTGGCCATCCAAGGTGCACTCTTGGTTCTTTCGGCGCGGGGGGTGCGTCTTGGGCCAGAGCAGCGGGCGATTCTGCAGCGGGCCCAGGCGGCTCTGAAGACGGGATTTGCCGGCAATCCGCTGCTGAAGCATCGCTACGGGGCAGCGCTCAGCGA
>DAORCZ010000035.1:0-15964 GCA_035345735.1 Pseudomonadota bacterium
CTGCAGGTGCACCTGGGCTGGATGGTCGCGACCTATGACCTAGGCGAAGCCCTGGCCAACCTGCTGCAGCCGTTCTGGATGCTGCCGACGCTGGCCATCCTGGGACTGAAGGCGCGACAGGTGATGGGATTTACGGTGCTGGTGTTCTTGGTGCTGCTGCCGGTGGTGCTGGGGCTGACGTGGGGGCTGGGCCGGACGCTGCCGTATCCGCTGTGAGCGGATCGGCTTTCCTAGAAGGTGGTGAGGCGACGGTAGGCGCGGACCATGCGGTTTTCGTCGGCGAAGTAGAGGATGCCACCGACGCTGAGCAGGGCGGTGGCGGCGATCGAGATGCCAAACGCGATGGTGTCGGAGTTATCGACCGGCTTGGCCAGCCCGAAGTAGTAGCTACTGCCCACGCCGGCAAGTCCCAGGATCCCAAACAGCGTGCCCGTCGCGTAAAGCCCCTTGCCAGTATCCGCGCCGACGCTAGCGAGCGCACTGTGCTGCAAGCCTAGGCCGACTGCCGTGAACAATACCGCGGCTCCCGACGAGCCCGAACCGGCATAGGCCAGCGCCGGCCCGTACTGCCCAGGGCCCGAGCCAATGCCATAGACGCTGGTGAGCACGATGCTCGCGACAGTCAGACCGCTGCCAATGAGTCCGACAGCGGTTCCCACGCCATAGAGCACCCGACCGGTTCGGAAGCGGCTGACCGTTGCTTCGGGGAGGGCACTGGTCGCGGCGGGCGGAGGCTGGTAGATCGACGGTGGAGGCGGTGCGGGAGCCGGCGCTGGATCGGGAGCAACCGGGACGGGCTCGGTCACTGCCGGCGGCGCCGGATCCGGACCTGCAACCGGCGCTTCCTGGCCCCAGGCCGGGGCGGCGGACAGGGAAATCAAGCTCAGCAGACTAACCGCGGGGAGGAGGGGTCGCGTGGTGAGCATCCCCCTACGATAACGCCTCTGGCATCTTGCGGTGGAGACGACCAACCCAAGTTCACGCCAGCCCCGATAAACTTCGGCGACTGGGCGGCGGGATGGCCGGGGCTGGGGCCCGCGCTAGACGTTGCAGAACGCTTCGTAATCGATGAGCTGGATGGGCTTTTTGGGGTCGGAGCAGACGGCGCAGCCGGGATCGCGACGCAGCTTGAGCTCGCGGAACTTCGAGGCGAGGGCGTCGTAGATGAGCAGCCGCCCCGAGAGCGACTGGCCAATGCCAAGCAGCACCTTGACCGCCTCGGTGGCCTGCAGCACACCGATCACCCCGGGCAGGACCCCCAGCACGCCGGCCTCATTGCACGATGGCGCCATACCCGGCGGCGGCGGCTCGGGGTACAGGCAGCGATAGCAGGGACCGTCGAAGGGTAGGAAGGTCGTGAGCTGGCCTTCGAAACGGAAGATCGAAGCGTGGATCACCGGCTTCTTCAGCATGAGCGCGGCGTCGTTGAGCAGATACCGCGTCTGAAAGTTGTCCGCCCCATCGACGACGAGGTCGTAGCCGTTGAGGATATCGAGGACGTTATCCGAGGTTAGGCGGACGCGATGCGTCACCACCTGTACGTCGGGGTTTAGCTCGGAGATGGTCTGCTTAGCCGAGTCCACCTTGGGCACGCCGATGCGCGACATGTTGTGCAGCACCTGACGCTGCAGATTCGAAGCATCGACCACGTCATCATCGACGATGCCCAGCGTGCCGATTCCCGCCGCGCCCAGGTACAGGCCAGATGGCGAACCAAGACCGCCCGCCCCAAGGAGCAGGACGCGGGAACGCAGCAGCTTGGCCTGCCCAGCCTCGCCGACCTCGGGCAGCATCGTGTGACGCGCATAGCGGGCCTTCTGGGCGTCGGTGAAGATGAACGGCTTGTCAATGGTCAGGCCGGCTTTCTTCCAGGCGCCAAAGCCCCCAGCCAGCGACCGTACCTTGGTGTAGCCAAGCTCCGCGAGCGTGCGCGCGGCGAGAGCACTGCGAGTTCCGCCGGCGCAGTAGAGCACGATGTCAGTCTCGCGGTCGGGAGCCGCGTCCTCGATGCGCTGCTCCAGCTTGCCCCGGGGGATCCACTGAGCACCTGGGATGTAGCCCTCTTGATGCTCTTCGCCTTCGCGCACATCGATGAGGATGGCTGGGGCCTTTTGGCGGATTTCCTCGACGGTGGTTTCGGTAATTCGGGACTTGATGTCTTTGAGGTAGCTCTGAAAGTTCGGCATCGTCCTGCTCGAGTTTTTCGCGCTCATCTTAATGCTGCGCGCGGCGTGGTGACACCAGCTTAACCGTGCGGCTCGGTCGTCTTCCCAGTCTAAAAGGGGCTGCGCGGGGTCCATAGACCGAGGCGAGACGATCCGCCCAGTTAGCGAGCATATTGCACGGCGCCGCGACGGAGCGTATAAATCTCACCATACGTTAGTTCTGTCCAGGCAGGCTGGCCCGCTGCAGCCTCCCCCAGAAACGACCATGAGCCAGACCGACGAAGACCGCATCCCCAAGGAGCTGCGTCACCGAGTGCCAGCTGGTCAGACCCTGACCCAGAAGTGGCCGGTGCTGCACTACAGCGGTGTGCCGATCTTCACGGACATGAGCAAGTGGCAATTCCGCATCTTCGGCGAGGCTGACAACCTGTTCACACTGAACTGGCAAGAGTTTCGCGCCCTGCCGAGCGTGCGACGCACAAGTGACTTCCACTGCGTCACGACGTGGAGCCGCCTCGACAACACGTGGGAAGGGGTGCTGTTCTCCACGATCGCTGAGCGAGCGCGGGTCCGCCCGGCGGCTCAGCACGCGATGCTGCACAGCTTCGATGGGTACTACACCAACGTCCCCCTCGCTTGGCTTATGCAAGACGATGTCCTCTTCGCGTGGAGCCACGATGGCAAGCCGCTATCCGAGGAGCACGGCGGGCCGCTGCGCCTAGTGGTGCCCAAGCTGTACGCTTGGAAAAGCGCCAAGTGGGTCGGTGGCGTGGAGTTCCTAAACAACGACAAGCGCGGGTACTGGGAAGAGCGCGGCTACCACAACCGCGGCGAGCCCTTCGCTGAGGAGCGATACTCGTACCAAGAGTCCGAAGAGTCGAAGAATTGAGATCGCCGTGGCCTGCTTGACAAGCCCCGGCGAGATGAGTTTCTTACCAAGCACGTTACGGAGAAGACGATGTCGACCATTACCGCCAATATCCGCAAGCCAGACGCCGCCCCCCCTGCGCCTCGCCCTGCGGCCGGAAATCCCGTCAACCTAACTGAGCGTGCCGCCGAAAAGGTCCAAGAGATCCGCACCGCCGAGAGCATCGAAGAGAGCTACGGTCTGCGGCTCCGGGTCGTTGGCGGCGGCTGCTCGGGCTTTACCTACGACCTGTATTTCGACCAGAAGACGGCGCTCGACAAGGAATACGCGTCGTTTGGCGTGCAGCTTGTCGTTGATCAGATGAGCCTGCAGTATCTGCGCGGCACCGAGGTCGACTACGTCGAGGGCCTGCAAGGAGCGGGCTTCAAGTTCAACAATCCCAACGTGAAATCGACCTGCGGCTGCGGTTCGTCGTTCAACGTCTAGCGCGACCGATCGCAACTCACACCGCCCCGCCCTCCCCTCGCCGACTCCGCGAGGCCTGACTCCCCCCTCAGAAATCGCAGAAGACGACGCATTCGCCTCGGGTAGAATGCGACCCATGAGCGCCCGCCGAGTCCTCCCGCTGCGTCTTGGCCTCTGCCTGTCCCTGTCGCTGGCGGCCACCCAGCCCGCCTGCCAATTCGAAATCGATGGCGAAAATCGCCTGACGAGTCTGCGACTCGGCCTGCTGGGGCCCAGCGAAAACCAGCTGGGTACCCCCACCAACCGGGTGCGGCCGCAGGTCATGCGCTTCTCGGTGGATGCGCTGGATTCGCAGGGTGCCCTGATGCCGGTCAACAGCACGGTACAGGCGTTCTTCGTCGCTGGTGGAAGCCGACTGCCGCTGCGTAACCCCTGCGCGCTGGTCGGCAATGTCAGCGAAACGCCGGACTGGCTGCTCACCCAGTTTTCGCTCGTCGCGGGTCATGCGCCGAGCGTCACCCTGCCGCTCACCACGCCGGCGATCTTCGGCCGCGTGACGCTCAACATCGAAGAGCCGCAGAGCCTGGCGGAAGGCGCGACGCCGCCGATCTTTTTTCCCAACCCGACGATCCCGCAGATCATGAAGCCGCTGGATCCGAGCGCGCAGAATGCCTCGTACTGCCAGCCCTTCCTGAACCGCCAGGTGGTCTTCGACCAGGCCAGCAGCGAGCAAGGATCACTGGTGGTGTCCTCGGTGTTTCAGAGCGGCCTGGCGGTCAGCGATACTGCGGCTGCCGACTACAACAGCATCTACGTCTTTACCTTTGGTCGACCGCCCACGTCGATCGTGAAGGGTCGAGTGCTCGACCGCTTGGCCGGCGCGATCGCCAAGTTCAATGGCATGACCCAGGTGGCCAATCCAACGATGGCAGCGAATGACCGCGTCGATCTGACGCTGGTGCCGCAGCCAATCGAGCTTTCCGCAGACCGCCGTCCGGCGCAGGATCCAACGGCCAGTGAGAACCGCTGGCTAACCCGGCATATCGCAGCGCCGGTGCGCATCACCGGCATCGTCTGCGAAGCCAGCCTCGACGACAGCCGAGCCGATAACTGGAACCGCTATAACACCGTGGTGATCAACCAGACCGGCGACGGAAAACCGGACAGCGTCAACGGTTGCGGCGGGGTCAACTCGACGATGTACATCCCGCCGACGCGGTTTAACGTTCAGTTCCCCGGCAAGGGCGTGGGGGGCTTCGATCCGGCGATGCAAGCCGGCCAAGAGGTGACGATCACCGGCATGCTGCAGAACAGCGTCAGCCGCTCGGGCAAGACGCTATTTTGGACGGTTGTCGTGCGCGATCAGTCGGACATCTGTCTCAAGCCGCGGGCGATGTGCGTCGGCGGCTAAAACGCCCGGGGCGTCAGCACGACCTTGCCTTTGGCTCGACGGCTCTCTAAACGCTGTAGCGCGTCGGCCGCCTGTTCGAACGGCAGAACGACGTCGATGTGGGGCTGTAGCGTGCCGGCTGCGATCATCTCGAAGATGCGCCGCGCATGCGCCTGGTTTGCCTCGGGGTCTCGCATGGCGAACGAGCCCCAGAACACGCCGACGATCTGACAGCCTTTGAGCAGCGTCAGGTTGAGTGGGATCTTCGGAATCTCACCGGCAGCGAAGCCCACGACCAAATAGCGCCCGGCCCAGGCGATCGATCGCAGCGCCGGTTCTGCGTAAGCTCCACCGACGGGATCGTAGATGATATGGGCTCCCTCGCCGCCGGTGAGTTCTCGTACTCGCGCTTTGAGGTCTTCCTGGCCATAGACGATGCCAGCGTCGGCGCCATATTGCCGGCACAGGGTCACTTTCTCCTCAGAAGACGCGGCGGCGATGACTCGCGCACCCAGCGCCTTGCCCAGCTGCACCGCCGCCAAACCGACTCCGCCCGCCGCCCCAAGCACGAGCAGCGTCTCGCCCGGTTTCAGCGCGGCGCGGTCGACCAAGGCGTGCATCGTCGTCGCATAGGTCACCAGCGTCGCTGCCCCGACGGGAAACGAGATCGCTGGAGGCAGTTTGACGGTGCCGACCGCCGGACTCACTACCTGCTCCGCAAACGCGCCGTGGATCATCCAGGAGGCGACGCGATCCCCCACCGCAAACGTTGTCACGCCGGGACCGACCGCCTGCACGGTGCCGGCCAGCTCCCCGCCAGGGATGAAGGGAACGGGGGGACGAAACTGGTACTTGCCGTAGGAAAGAAGGACATCGGGGTAGTTTACCGCCGCTGCCGCAACGTCGATCAGAAGCTCGCCGGCGCCAGGAGTCGGCTCGGGCAGGGTGTCGATCTGAAGTCCCGTGGGACCCGTGAGCTGGTGCTGTCGGATGGCGCGCATGGCCCGACATCTTAATGCACAAATCACGAGGCCTAGCCCAGCTTGATTCCCCCGGCGAAGACATGGCACATTGCGCCACCTATGAAGTCTGAGCAGTCTGTCAAAACCCCGGACCTTGCTGTCGGTCAACCCGACCCCAGCCCAGGTGTTGCCATGTCCCGTATCGAATCCGAGTCCGGCGCCGCGTTTGCGCTCGACGAGCTACGCGCGCTCGCCCAGCTAATGCAGGACTACTCGCTCGGCGAGCTTGAGCTCGTGCGAGCCTCAGGTGAGAGTGTCCGCCTGGCCCGTGGCGTAGCAGCCGTGCCCACGCCCGTCGCGGTGCCCGCTCCGGCTGCTGCCGCCCCGCCGCCGGCTGCTGCTGCCCCGCTGACGCCCGCCACCAGTGCGCCACCGGCCAACGTGCACGTCATCACCGCCCCGCTCGTCGGTACGTTCTACCGCTCGCCAAGCCCCGATGCGCCATTCTTTACCGAGGTTGGCCAGCGCGTTCGCAAGGGGCAGACCCTGTGCATCATCGAAGCGATGAAGCTCATGAACGAGCTTGAGTGCGAAGTCGACGGCGTCGTGGTCTCGGTCCTGGCCGATAACGGTCGCCCCGTCGAGTTTGGCCAACCGCTCTTCCACATCCAAAAAGGCTAGCCTTCGGGCCGCCAGTTGCCGTCGAGCATGCAGCGCTTCAAGAAGATCCTGATCGCCAATCGCGGAGAGATTGCCCTGCGCGTCATCCGCGCCGCCCGTGAGCTTGGCCTGCGCACCGTGGCGGTTCACTCGACTGCCGACGAGTCCGCACTGCACGTCAAGTTTGCGGACGAGAGCGTGTGCATCGGCCCCCCCGCAGCCAAGCAGTCGTATCTGCACATCCCGGCCATCATCAGCGCCGCCGAGATCACCGGCGCCGACGCTATCCACCCCGGCTATGGGCTGCTGTCGGAAAATGCCGGTTTCGCCGAGGTCTGCGAACGGGCCGGCCTGGTATTCATCGGCCCACGCCCCGAGCACATGCGCCTGATGGGCGACAAGGTCGAAGCGCGAACCACGATGGCCGCCTACGGCCTGCCCGTCTTACCCGGCACCGGGATCCTGCGCAGCGATGAAGAAGCGCTGGCTGCCGTCGATGAGATCGGCTTGCCGGTGATCATCAAGGCGACGGCCGGTGGTGGCGGTCGCGGCATGAAGATCGTTCACCAGCGCGACCGGCTGCTCTCGCAGCTACACACGGCGCGGGCCGAAGCGCTGGCTGGATTCGGCAATGATGGTGTCTTCATCGAACGCTACGTCGACGCTCCGCGCCACATCGAAGTGCAGGTCATTGGTGATGGTCAGGGCACGGTCATTGCCCTCGGCGAACGCGAGTGCTCGATCCAGCGTCGTCACCAGAAGCTGGTTGAAGAGGCCCCCTCCCCGGCCCTGAGTCCCGAGGAGCGCTCGGCCCTCTTGGATCTGGTGTCGCGAGCGATCTCGTCGGTTTCGTACCGCAGTGTGGGCACGCTCGAGTTCCTGTTTGAGCGCCAGGCGGATGGCACGCCCCGCTTCTACTTCATGGAGATGAACCCCCGCATCCAGGTCGAGCACACCGTGACGGAGATGGTCTCGGGTGTCGACCTTGTGCGGCAGCAGATCCTCCTCGCTCAGGGGGAGCCTCTCCCCGTCGAATACTTGCGCCAGCGCACGCGGCCGCAGGGTCACGCCATCGAGGTCCGAATCAACGCCGAGGACCCGGTGACCTTCGCGCCAAGCCCGGGGCGCATCACGGCGCTGCACCTCCCCGGTGGACTGGGCGTGCGCCTGGATACCCACATCTATCAGGGCTACGTCGTGCCTGCGAATTACGACTCGCTGTTGGCCAAGCTCATCGTGCACGGCGAGGATCGCGTCGCGGCTGTCGCTCGCTTACGCCGCGCGCTCTACGAATGCGTCGTCGAGGGCATCAAGACCAACATCGACTTCCACCGGCGCATCTGCGAGCACGAGGACTTCCTGCGCGCCCGCCTCGATACCCGGTTTGTCGAGCGCATCCTGCACTGACAGCAAAAGCACTGGCCGTGCGTGATATCGTGGGCACATGGCTGCGTCCCGCATTGAGCTGATCTCGCGCCAGCGCTGTCACCTCTGTGAAGAAGCTGAGAAGCTTCTTGCTCAGCTTCAGTCAGAGCAGTCGTTCGTCTACGAGGTCCTCGATGTCGACAGCGACCCTTCGCTGCACCTGTACTACACCCACCGGGTGCCGGTACTCCGCATCGACGGCCGCGAGGTTGCCGAACTTGTCTTTTCCGTCGAAAAAGTCCGCGCCCAGCTGCGCGCGCTAGGCCAATGACCATGCCTGTCGCTCTCTCTGCCCCGTCGAAAAACGTCGCCTACGGCATCGCTGCGCTCGTCACCCTGGCGCTCTCGATCCACTTTGCGGTCAGCCTCCCGGACGCCATCGAGCGCGGACGCGAGGGGGTGCGGCGCACGCGCGAGGCCCCCTGCCAAGTGCTCAAGCCGGCCCCGTTTAATCCCATCTTTGGCAAGCTGCCTGCCCGCGCTCCGGACTTCCAGCTGCCCAATCACGACGGGCAGATGGTCTCTCTGTCCAGCCTGCGGGGCCGCGTCGTCCTGCTGAACTTCTGGGCCACTTGGTGCAACACCTGTGTGGTCGAGATGCCATCGCTTGAAAAGCTCGCCAAGCGCATGCAGGGCAAGCCCTTCACCATGCTCGGCGTCAGCGTTGACGAAAACTGGGAGCTCGTACGCAACTTCTTCCCCGAGGGCTCGGCAATGACCGTGCTCCTCGACAAGAACAAGTCACAGCCGGCCCGCTTCGGCACCGAAAAATTCCCCGAGACCTTCATCATCGACCCCGACGGAATGATTCGGTACTACGTCATCAGCGACCGCGAAATCTGGCACAGCAACGAAGTTCAGCAGTGCCTGGAAGCGCTGCTCGACGACTAGCTGACCGGACTGGCTACACCCGGTGATAGCGGGCGCCGAGCGGCGAGGCCCCGCTCTCGAGCACGCGGGCAACCCGACCGTTCGCGGCCATGTGCTCCAGCACCTTCCAGGCCGTGTAGATCGCGCTTTCGTCGGCAATGCCAGCTGCAGCGGCAATCTCGGCGGCATTCTGGGCCTGCTCGCCCAGAGCGGCAACCAGCTTGGCCTGCAGACTGAGGACAGCGGCGGCCGCCTTCTTGCCTGCCTCGACGCCCGGCTGGTGATACGCGTTGATGCCCACTAGCTCGGCATAGATGCCTACCGCCCGCTCGTACAGCGCAATCAGCGCCCCCAGAGACACGGCAGAGCACTCGCGAACTGTGATGGTCAGGCTGCGCCGTCCCTTCTCGCTCAGAGCTTGCTGCGTACCCAACAGGAAGCCCAGCAGGTAGTCACCACTCGTGACCCCGTCCTCAACAAACACCTCGGGCGTGCTGACGTGCGGCTGGTGATCGACCAGCGCCTCAATAAACGTCACAAAGAAATTGTCCACACCGTCGCGAAGCTGCTGCACATAGGCGTGCTGATCCGTGGAGCCCTTGTTGCCGTAGACGGCGATTCCTTGGTTCACGACGTGACCTTGCCGGTCGTGCTCCTTGCCTAGCGACTCCATGACCAACTGCTGCAGGTACCGCGAGAACAGCTCCAAGCGATCGCGGTAGGGCAGGACGACCATGTCGCGAAGCCCCTTGCCCCCCGTCGCGTGATGCCAACAGACGGCCAGAAGAGCGGCGGGATTGCGCTCAATCACCGGCTCGCGGGTCAAGGCGTCCATGGCTCGCGCGCCGGCTAGGAATTCCTCGATCGCTACTCCCTGCAGCGCTGCGGGCAACAGGCCAACCGCGGAGAGCTCGGAAGTGCGCCCCCCAACGAAGTCCCACATGGGGAAACGAGCGAGCCAATCAGCAGCCGTGCGATCCAGCTCACTTCCCTCACCGGTTACCGCGACCGCGTGCCGAGCGAAGGACAGACCAGCGCGGGTGTACGCCGCCTCCGCGTAGAGCAAGCCATTGCGGGTCTCTTTCGTTCCGCCGGACTTCGAGATCACCAGCACCAGCGTCTCGGCAAGGCCCCCTTCTGTCTGCTCGATGGCAGCCAGCGTGCGATCAAATCCATCGGGGTCGGTGTTGTCGAAAAAGAACGTGCGCAGACGATCGCCGGGAGTGGTTAGCGCCGCTGCTGCCAGTTGGGGCCCGAGGGCCGAGCCACCGATGCCTACCACCAGTTGATTCCGGAAAGGCGTCCGTCGCCCGCCCACCAGAAGCCCACTGTGCACCATCTCAGCGAACGAGCGAATGCGGGCCAGAGTCTGCGTGATCACCGCACTGATCTGCTCGTTCGGCGCGCGCTCAGGGTCACGCAGCCAATAGTGCCCCACCATCCGTCCTTCATCGGCGTTCGCAATCGCGCCCGACTCCAGCTGGCGCATCGCATCGAGAGCCTCCGCCAGCCTGCCCGCATACTGCGCCGACCAGTCACTAGGCAGGCCCATCAGGCAAGCATCGAGAGCAATGCTCCCGATCACAGAGCCGCGATCGGAGAGAGAGAGGGCCAAGAAATCTCGACGCGAAACCGACAACGCACGCTGCTCCATAGGAAGCCTCCTGCGACTCAGTGTACCGCCGAGGGCTTAGGTCACCGGATGGAATTGTGCAGCGTGTGTACTGCGATGGGACGCTGGCGGGACAACCGCGCAGCGACGGAGTGGGAAGATCCTGCGGCGAACGCTGCGCGGCCTAGCGGCCGCCGCGGCACACGCCCTTGAAGCAGCTCGCGCCGGAGGTACAGTCAGTTGCTGCCGTGCAGGTCGCCAAGCAGTAGGCGTTGATGCAGCGGAAGCCGCCCTTGCCACCGCCGCAGTCGCTATCGAAGTTGCACTCCGGCGACTTGGGGGCGGGGTCATCAATGCACGAGCCGCTGTCACAGATCTGCCCGGTTGGGCACTTGCCCGTGCTGCATGAGAGGGCGCAAGCCCGATTCACGCACTTCTGGTTGGCGCCACACTGCGTGTCGTCGGTGCAGAGCGCCCGGGCGATGCCACAGCTCGCGGCATCACTGGGACGACAGCGCCCCGAGATACAGCTCAGCCCAGTTTTGCAGGCGGTGCTGTCTTTGCAGGCGGCCTCGCACTTGCCAAGATTGCAGACGCGGTCACTGCCACACGCCGCGTCGTTGTCGCAGCTTGCGACGTCCGGTGGCGTCGGCTTGACCGGGTCGCCAGCGACCGGATAGCAGCGATCGCCACGACAGGCGTAGCAGCCAGTCTGGTCACAGTAGCGACGCTCCGCTTCGTCGGTCGACTTGTCACAGCCGGACAAGCCACCAAGCACAGCACAGAGAGCCGGCACTGCGAACAGCGCCATGCGAGCACGAACGATGAAGGAGAAAGACTTCCGAGCCATAAGAAACCCTCCAGGCACGGTCAGGATCGACTGTTCTCTTTCATCCTACAAGCGGCGTGCCGCATTGCTATGAAAATATGTTGCCTACTCAGCCTCTGAAGGACGCTCGCTGAGCACGCCGGGAGCACCCATGCGTGAACGCCTGTTTACAACTCCACCGTTAACGATTATTGGCTGCTGGATGCAGCGCATCACGCCTTGTACTTGGTCAAACCAATCGCCCCCGGCGCTGACTCGCTGGTCAGGTCTGACGCGGCCGTCCACCTCGCGATCTCCCGTAGCGCCAGTCGCGCTGTTGCTCACCGTCCTGTCGTCCCTCGGCTGCCAGCCCCTACAGACGGCACGTCCCGCCGATCCACGCCAGACTCTCGATCAGTACCGCCGCGCGCTGGCCTCAGACAATGCGCAGGCGGCCTACGATCTGCTGTCTCCCGATGCGCAAGCCAGCGTGCCGCGTGAGCTTTTCTCCAATATCTGGGGCAGCACGAAAGAAGAACGAGCGGAGCAACAAACTCAGCTCGCCACACTCGACAATCAGCGGACCCCTCTGGATCGTCCGGGAGCGCGCCTGATCCCTCTCCTGCGCCTGAGTATGAGCGGCGGTAGCCTCGTGCCCAGCGAACTGCAGCTCTCAGCAGGACCAACTGGTGTCTGGCGGGTTGCGTCGCCCGAGCTTGCCCCGCTCGCAACCACCACCCCCGAGGGGGCGCTGCGCGCGCTCCTCGAAGCGCTCGATGGACGAAACCTCGCTCTCATGCTCCGTCTCCTCTCACCAGCCACACGTCAAGCTGTCGAAGACGAACTGCAAGAACGGGCTGATCGGCTGCGTGCCGCCCTGGCTGCGGGTTTGTCCACACCTGCCGATTCCAGCCGCCCCACCACCGTCGGCCCGCCACGCCTAGAGATCACGGGTAGTCGGGCTCGGCTGCAGTACGACCAGCGCTTCTTCATAGAGCTCGTGCACGAAAAGGACGGCTGGCGTGTTCGTGACATGAACTAGGTCCGCCGAAAATTGTCGCGTTCGCTAGAAGCTTGCCCCCCCGAACCCCGCCTCCCCTTTCGCCAGTCTTTCCGTCGGAGTGAAGCCGCACACGCAACGGCGAACGCCCTCTATAACCCAGATTTGGCGAATGTAAAGAAATCTTCTCAATAAAGCCCTTGTATTCGCAAATTGACTGTGGTTTCATCACCGCCGATCGGGCGTGGCTGTATGCCGCTGTGGCGTCGCCCCTTAGAGTGTCCTCCATCGGGGCCCAGCGCCCTACTCAGGTCGCTCAGTAGCCCTAGTCGTTTCCCGCTTAGGTCGTAGCCCGGCTGTACCACTTCAGGAGGAAGACATGCTCCGGTTCCAAGTCGGTGATAAGGCAGTCTATCCAGCGCAGGGCGTAGCCGAGATCGTCGGCATCGAACAGAAAGAGATCTCCGGCAAGATCCAACGCTTCTACTGCTTGCGCATCCTCGACACGGACATGCGCATCTTGGTGCCAGTCGACAAAGCCGATCAGGTTGGCTTGCGCGAGGTCGTCCAAGAAGACCAAATCCAAGAGGTCTATGACATCCTCCGTGAGAAAGAGGTCCACATCGACAAACAGACGTGGAACCGTCGCTACCGGGGCTTCATGGAGAAGATCAAGACCGGCAGCCTTTTCGAGGTCGCGGAGGTCTTCCGCGATCTCTATCGCTTGAAGAACACCAAGACCTTGTCCTTCGGCGAGCGACGGATGCTCGACACGGCGCGCAGCCTGATCGTGAAGGAACTCTCGGTTGCCAAAGGCACCACTGAGACCAAGGTCGAGCGCGAGCTAGAGAAGCTGTTCAGCGCCTAGAGATGCTCCGTCTCGGACGGTCGCTGCCCACGCACAACCTTCGTTTATCCCTCCAGCCGACATAGGTGGGTCCACAGGAGTGGCCATGCCGCGCTCGCTTCCAACCCGGATTTTCACCGTTCTGAGCAGCGGTCTGTTGCTTGGCGCGATGTTCACTTGTGGTCCCAGTCAGCTGTCGGTGTTCGACGATGATCCGCAGGACAGCGTCGACGCTAGCCCCCCCGACGATCCTGGCCCCGCCGACCTCTCGGCCAGACCGCGGCAGAGCTGCAGTGCTGGCAAGGCCTGCGCAGAAGGCAAGATCTGCGTCAGCGATGTCTGTGTCTTAGACCGCGGCCCCTGCTGCAACGACAACCAGTGTCTTGGCGATACGCGCTGCAGCACGCAGACGACAGCGGGGGGTATGTGTGGCCGCTGCTACGACTGGGGCGACGGCGACATTGACGCCAAATGCATCGGCGATGGCTTCTCGGCGACTGACTTCAAGCCGCCCGCGGACCGCTGCAAGTGGCCCGCGCCTGGCATGACTCCGGTCGCCCGCGATGTCGTGATGACCCCGCTGGTGATCGATCTTGATCTCGACGGTGAGCCCGAGATCGTGTTTGCCCCGCAGTCGGGCATCGGCCCCTCGCGACTCGTCGCGATTCGCGGCAAGGACTGCGGCCAAATCTACGATGTGTCGGCTGGCATCCAGGGCTTCTCACAGCTCGCTGCCGCCGATCTCGACGGGGACAAGCGGCCTGAGATTGTCGGTTTGCTGGCCAGTGGGACGACGGGCAGCGGTCACCAGGTCGCGATCTTCGAAGGCCTAACCGGTCGCAAGCTTGCCCAAAGCACAGATAGCTTCCTGATGAGCGGTGCCAGCTTTGACTGCTCCGCCCCAGCCATCGCCGACATCGATGGCGACGGCAAGCCAGAGATCGCGGTCGGTGCCATGGTCGCGCGTTGGGACACAGCTGCCGGCAAAATCAACGTCGCCTGGAACCATACCGCCGCCGGCGCCACCTGGGGCACAGCGACGCTGATTAACGACTTCGACGGCGATGGAGTGCTGGAGGTCTGCTCCGGCAACCGCATCTACGACGGCGTCACCGGCGCAGACAAGACCCCTTCGGTCATGAGCGTCCTGGGAGCAGGCGGCTACGGCGCAGTGGGTGACTTCAACAAGGACACCTTCCCGGATCTGGTGTTTGTGCAGTCGACCAACGGCGATCAGAAGGTCGCGGTGATTGACGTGAAGAACAACAAGTTCCTCATGGATCCGTTGTCGATTCCCGGCGGTTGGGGCGGATCACCGACGGTGGCTGACTTCGATGGCGATGGCACGCCGGACTTTGGGACGGCGGCGCCGCGCTACTACTATGTGTTCTCGCTCGACTGCCTGCGCACGCCAAAACCTGCCAAGTGCCGAGGCTCGCTGCCCGGTGTGCTGTGGGCATCCGAGATCAAGGATGTCTCGTCAGGCGGTACCGCCTCTTCGGTGTTCGACTTCAACGGCGACGGCCGCGCCGAGGTCATCTATCGAGATGAGTGCTGGCTGCGCGTGTACAACGGCCCCGATGGCAAAACCGTTTTTGCTCGGCCGATCACGAGCGGCACTGCGCTTGAGATGCCGATCGTCGCCGATGTCGATAACGATGGCCGCGCCGATGTCGTGGTGCCCAGCGACTCGATCCAGGGGGACGGCTACTGCGCCGACCAGAACCCCGAGCACCAGACCGGTCTACCGCACGGTGGCGTGACCCAGGGCATCTTCGTCCTTAAGGACCCGATGAACCGCTGGATGCCCTCGCGCCCGCTGTGGAACGAGCACACCTACCACATCACCAACGTCAAGGACGACGGCACCATCCCGGCCAGCGAGTCGCCGAACTGGCGGCGCTACAACAACTATCGCCAGAACGTGCAGGGCAAGATCGTCATCCCGGTAGCGCAGAGCGACGCCACCGGCCGGAGCACTCCGCCGATGGATCAGACCGACTGCAGCAAGCAATGGAAGCTACAGGCCCAGGTCTGCAACCGCGGCGCCGCCGACATCGCGACGATGATGCCCGCGACGTTCTACGGTAAAGATCCGCGGATCGATCCCAACACCGCGCTCTGCACGGCGTACACGAAGTCGCCGATTGCACCGGGCCACTGCGCGATTGTGAACTGCGAATGGATGAGCCCGCCGCCGAGTGGTTCGGTAGACGTCTGGCTGCGCGTCAACGACGACGGCAAGGGCGGCCGACCGCAGACGCAGTGCAAGAACGACAACGATCTCGCCTTCCTGCCAGGCACGATGTGCCGCATCGGCCCGGGCTAGGGCTGCGGGCTCGCGAGACCACCGCGCCGGCGGATCCCGCAGCGCCTACTGCGAGCGCAGGCGGGCCAAAAGCTCGCTGGCGTGGGCGATGTTGATCTGGCCGGTTCTGGCGAGTTCGGCCGCGACTTCGTCCACGAGGCTGCCGGTCGCTCCTGCCGCTACGGCAACTGATCGTGCATGCAGCGCCATATGGCCGTGCTGAATGCCTTCAGCCGCTAGCGCGCGCAGAGCCGCCAGGTTCGACGCCAAGCCGGCAGCCGCGATGACCATGCCCAGCTCGCGTGCGCTGTTCACGCCGAGAATGCGCAGGCTCAAGCGGGCTCCCGGATGTACTCGCAGGGTGCCCCCCACCGTCGCCACCGCCATCGGCAGCGCCAGCTCGCCATAGAGGATCTCGTCGGACTGTCGCCGCCAGACCGCCAAGGGGCGATAGGTCCCCTCACGGGCGGCGTAGGCGTGGGCCCCGGCCTCGATGCCGCGCCAGTCATTACCGGTGGCGATGACCACCGGATCGATGCCGTTCATGATCCCCTTGTTGTGGGTGGCGGCGCGGTAGGGATCGA
>DAORCZ010000035.1:16064-20596 GCA_035345735.1 Pseudomonadota bacterium
GGATCGATGCCGTTCATGATCCCCTTGTTGTGGGTGGCGGCGCGGTAGGGATCGAGCTCGGCGAACTGGCTTGCCAGCACGATGCCCTCGGCGACCTCGCTGCCGGTGAAGCCATCGCTGGCCAGCACCGAAACCGGCACGCGACAGCGCACCCGCACCACGCGCCGATCGGCCAGGTTCGACAGGATGCGCAGACCAAACTGCCCGCCCGAAAGCTCAGCGAGCGGTGCGGCAATCGCTTCAGCCATGGTGTTCACGAGGTTCGCGCCCATGGCATCGCAGCAGTCCGCAAGGACGTGCACCACCAGCATGCCCAGCTGCCGCGACCCGCTCGGCAGGAGCTCACGGACCTGGAGCTCTCGGGCTCCGCCACCGCGTCGCACCAGCCCAGGCTGAGCAGCGTTGCAGGCAGCGATCAGCTCGTCTCGACGCGCCAGGATGGCACGCACCGCGGCGGCATTGTCCGGCACATCGTAGAGCTGCACCTGAGCGATCATCAGCGCTTCGTCGGCCTCGGCGTCGAAGCCTCCACCCTCTCGTACCATCCGCGCGGCATTGGACGCGGCAGCGATCACCGAAGGCTCCTCCACGCACATCGGCACGAGATAGTCGCGACCGTTGACCTGAAAGTTCAGCCCCAGCCCCAGCGGCAGCGAGTAGGTGCCGATGACGTTTTCGACGATGTGATCCGCGGCCTCAGCGCGCAGACCGCCGCCCAAAAGCAGCGCGCGCTCCTCGGGCTCAAGCCCCAGGCGCTGCACCAGCTCGTGATGGCGCTGGTCCAAAGAAAGCCGATAGAAGCCCGGTACTCGCGAGCTGGGTCGGTCGGACGTGTTCGCGCTCATCTGTTTGCTCATCTCCTGCATCACTGCGCCCTACGCTCCACGATGGCTATCGTTGGGATGTTCAATGGTGTTCAGCGGCAGCCTGGTCCCCTCGCCGAACTGCGGCTGGCCCCGGGCATCTGTACGCTGCGCCGGCATCGCATGGATGCCCCGATCGCTGATCTGTAACGGCAAGACCCACAGGGGACGCGGCAGCTCGGCAGTGAAGCGCCGAGCAGCTTCCTCGTCGGGGAGTAACGCGACCGCCAAGTCTCCGCCTCCTGCCCCCGATGGTTTCGCCGCGCCTCCAAATCGCGCCGCCGTCGCCGCAACCTCGGCGTGTTCATCGGTGAGCAGCGGACAGCCAAGCACCGTGCCTAGCTGACGGTAGCCCTTCGCCGCTTGGCGCACGGCTGCGAGCACCTGCGCCGCATTACCCGCCTCACAGCCGGCGACAAACATCGCAGCCGCGTTGGCCAGCTGCTGCCGCGCTGGGACCACGGTGGACTGCGCCGCGCGATAGCGAGCCACAAGCTGCGCGGTGCTCGCGCTCTGAGTCGTCCCGACCAGGTGCAGAACCAGGCCCGACGGCAGGCGCAGCAGCGGAGGCTCTTTGCCAGCGAGCGCCAGCCCACCGCCCAGCCGCCGCAGCCCGCCCCAGGTCGAAGCGAGGATATCGGCGCCGCTGCCAGCTATCCCCTGTGCGCTGTCATGGGCACGCTGCGCGGTCTCGGCGATCAGTGCCCGCACCTCGGAGGTCTCGACGGCCAAGCCGGCCCAGGCAAAGTAGCAGCCGACCGTCGATACCGTCACCGCAGCACTCGATCCCAGGCCCAGCTTCTGGCCCTCATGGCTGAAGGCAGACGTGTCGACCTCGACTTGCATGTGGTCGCTCTTTGAAAGCGATCGCCCAAGGCGCAGCAGAGCCGCCGCCGCTTCGCGAAGTCCCGCCTGCACAAACGGCGATGTCGCTGCTGCTCCCGTGCGCAGTGAGGCCTGCGCGTAGCTGTCAATGGCCGCGACCACGGCATCGCTGCCATCGAGAACCGCGTACTCGCCGATAAGCATGGCCTTACCCGGCACACGCACCGTCAGCCGGTCGCCCGCGGAGTCACGGTGAAGCTCGCCGCTCATGAGCTAGGTGACTCGATCAGACGAGCGCCGGGTCCAGGAGCCGCCACCAGCGTCCGCAGCACGCCAGGCACCGCCGCTAAAGCAGCAGCCACCGCATCCGCATCGCGAGCCGTCGTCAGAGCCTTGGGATGCGGGCCGGCATCGCAAGTAAAGAAGGCCGCGACTCCGCGTGCGCGCAGCGCTCGCAGTGTGTGTAACCCCTCGATCGTCGCGCCGCGCAGATAGACCACAGCCGGATCAGCGGCCAGCGCCGAGGCATGCATGCGCAGAGCGCTCCGCTCGACGACAGCGCCGAGCGCGGCGAGATCGCGGGCGTGAACGGCCGCCATGGCCAGTCGCAGATCGTTTGGCGCCGCGGCCACAAACGGTGCGAAGTAGGGCGAGCTCGCCGCCGTATGTCGCATCCCATCCGTCGATCCCGTGGCCTTTGCGCCTTCTGAAGCCACGCCGATGACCATGCGCAGCTCAGGCCAGTCGGCCTGGGCCAGGACCTGCGTCGCGCGTGCCGAGTCCCGCTGCCCCGGCGTCCCCGTGCCCAGCACCACCACGCCGCCGTAGAGTGATCGCGCGGCCGAGCCCGATCCCTGTCGCGCCAGGATCGAGAGCGCGGCGCGTGCATCGTTATCCAGGACAAAGCCAGGTCGCAGCGCCCCTGCCGCAGCCACCGACAGGGCGGCAAAGGCCGAAGCAGATGACGCCAGCCCGGCCGCGGTCGGAAAGTTGTTGTCGGTGCGCACCGTCGCGCGCGGTCGCTGGGATAGCCCCAGATAGGCCGCCATGCGATCGAGGTGGCGGCTGACTTTGGCCAGCGGCTCCCCCCCGACGTCCGTGTCATTGAGCAGCAGCCGATCCGTGGGCAGCTGGGGGTCGAGGGCGACCTCGGTGCGCGTGCGCAGGCCCTCTAGCGTCAGCGACAGGCTGGGCACGGCAGGCAGGTTGAACTCTTCGTCGTTTTTGCCCCAGTACTTCACCAGGGCGATGTTGGTGTTGGCTTCCGCCACCGCCTTTGCCGTCACGCTCCAACCTCCACTTGAAAGGATGCAAATCCGGCCTGTTCCCAGGCGGCTCTCACCTCGGCTTCGCGTCCGGGGGCCAGTGCCACGACGCAGCCGCCACCGCCGCCGCCGGTCAGCTTGCAGCCCAGTGCACCGGCGTCTCGCGCAAGCTTGCACATCGCCTCGATCTCGGAACAGGACACATCCAAACTGGACAGCAGGGCTTGGTTTTCGTTCATCGCCCCACCGAGCGCCGACAGGTCGCCTTTTTCCAGCGCTGCGACGGCGTGCTCGACGAGGACCGCAATGCGATCGAACTGTCCGCGCACCGCGACCTCATCCTGCCGATAGAGCTCCGCAACGCGGGCCACGCGTCCTTTGGTGTCGCGCGCCCGACCGGTGTGACCGATGCATAACCCTAGCCCACCGGCCCTCAGGAAAAGCGGCAGCGGGCGCAGACCGACCCCGCGCTGGAACAGGCCAAAGCCGCCCTGCTGCGCCACGGTGTGATCTAACCCGGAGGGCTGACCGTGAAACACGCGCTCAGCAGCGAAGGCCGCGGCATCGATTTCAGAGGCGTCGAGGGCTCGGCCGAAGCGCTGCTGGCCAAGCTGACCCAGCGCGCGGGCCAGCGCCACGGCAAACGCCGCAGAGCTCCCCAGGCCCGCACCAGTCGGCAGCGAAAAGTGCGCGACAAAGTCGTGGCCTGCGACCTCGCGAAACGGTGGTGGCAGCGCCTGCAGCACCGCCGCATAGGCCTGCGCTAGCGAACTCGCCTGCGAGGCATCCGCGAGCAGCGCGAAAGCCGGCTCGGTACACACCTCCCAAGCCGGCACGCGCAGGCGTCCGTCGCCGGGAATGACTTGCACCTCAGCCCCCCGCGACAGCGCGCCGCACAGGGCGGGCACGCCATAGACCACGGCATGCTCGCCAAGCAGAATGACCTTGCCGCATGCCGCGGCGCTGATCACTGGCGCGGCACTCATGGCCGCGATCCGGAGCCGCGCTCCGCTTCAATCCAGGCGCGCAAGCGCGAGCCGAGGACCCGCGGCGCCGACGCCAGCTCACTCGGTCGCTGGCAGCCCGCAAGGAACGTGATGGCGCGCACGGTGGCGATGACCTGCTGCAGGTAGCGCACCGTGCCGGCATAGCCGCCAGCCTTGTAGGCGCGCAGCACCGGAGCCGCCAAGCCCCCGGCCGTAGCCCCCAGCGCTAGCGCGTGCGCGACATCGGTGCCGCTGCGCAGTCCGCCGGTGGCCACGATCTGCAGCCCCAGATCAGACAGCGCAGCGACCGAGGCTCCCGTTGGGATGCCCCAGTCCCAGAGTTCTTCGCCGAGCGCCTTCTCATCGGCTTGCGCACGTCGCGTCTCGACCCCGACCCAGGAGGTCCCACCGGCCCCGCTGACGTCCACCGCGGTGATGCCCAGACGACGCACCGCCTGACCCACTCGCCGCGACAGCCCACAGCCGGTCTCTTTGACCACCACCGGAACCCCCAGCTCCGCGTGCAGGCGGGCAATCGTGTCGAGCCCACCGCGGAAGTCGCGATCGCCGCCGGGCTGGATCAGCTCCATCGC
>DAORCZ010000036.1:0-6201 GCA_035345735.1 Pseudomonadota bacterium
CCGGGATACTCTTTGGCCACGCGCCGGGCGGACCGCATGATGGCGTTGACCATCTCGTCGGTACCGAAGTTGGCGCCGCGATCCTGCCAGAGCTGCGGGATGACGTAGCCGATGCCCTGCGGCGGCAGGCGGCGGCCGTTGCGCAGATAGCCGTTGTTGATGGTCCCGCCCGAGACGCTGGTTCCATCGGTGAGCAGGCCTGCGCCAAAGCAGCCGGCCGCCAGCGTGGGCAGCACCGACAGGGCCACTAGAGCCAAAAGACTGCGCCCGGCCCGCGGCCGCATCCAGGTCGCCAGGTCCCGGAGGGTGTTCCCGATAGTCTTTGTACCCAAGAGCACGGGATCATTATGCCACAGGGATGGGGGTGTTTTCTGCCCCCAATCTGCGCAGTTAAGCCCTCAACCTTGGCCTGAGGCGCGCTCCGCAGAGGACCTCTGGCATCGGCCCGCGTCGGGTCGGCGGCGGAGGCCCCCGGGGGGCTGGGCGTTTGCGATACGATGAGAGGCAGACACCGTGAGCTCGTCGTCCCGGCTCCTGCGCTGGTTTTCGCCCGCCTACCGCTACGCCCTCAAGTCCGAGGCCGAGGGGCGCTACGTCGAGGCGGCGCGGGCCTATGCCCTATGTGGCCAGCACCTCAAGGTCGCGGAGATGCACCTGCTTGAAGCCGAGTGCCGCGGGGCCCCCGCCAGCGCGCTGCGCGAGCTTCACGTGGCCGCCCATTTTGCCGCCGCCTCCGACGATGACAGCGAGAGCCGGGCCCTGTTTCTGCGGCTTGGCCAAAGCTACCTGCGCATCCTGAAAAAAGGCCCCATCACCGCCTCTGAGCGCGATCTGTGCGTCGATGCGGCGCAGCTTCTTTTGCGGGGCGGCGATGCGCTACAAGCCGCGGCGGCCTATGAGCTGGCCGGCGATCTCACGGGAGCGGCACGCATCTACGAACAGGTCGGCGAGATCGAAAAGCTGGAGCAGTTACACGAGCTTCTGGCCGCACAGCGCGCTGCGCAGGACGAGGAACATGCGCTCTGGCAGGCCGTCGAGCTCCACCTCGACCTCGGCGAGCGCGGGGCGGCGCTTGCGGCGCTGGAGCGGCTGGGCCGGGTGGGGACGGATCGGGCCCGCGCAGAGGAGGGGCGAGCGGCTCTGCTCTCGCGTCGGCTGCCGCCCTTCCAAGTCCAGCTTGCGCTGCGCACGGCCAGCGCTCGCCACGAGCTGTGGGTGGTCGGCAAGCTGCCGCTGCTCCTTGGGCGGGGCCAGGGTGATGCGGGCGAGACGGGCGAGGTCAGTGAGCCCACTTCCCACGGTGATCCCGCGTCGCGCAGCCTGAGCTTTCCCGACCCTGGTCTTTCGCGTCGGCATGCCCAGATCGAGCGGCTGGCGGCCACCGCCACCGCCGGCCCGCGCTACGCCCTGCGCGATCTGGGATCGAAAAACGGCACGACGCTGGGTGGCCTGCCGGTGGCTGGGCTGGTGGCGCTGCCGCCGCGGGGCGAGATTGGCCTGGGCCAGCACGTCAGCCTGCATGTCGCCGAGGTCCGCGAACCCGAGCGCTTAGAGCTGGAGGTCCGTCGCGGCCTTTCGCGCGGGCTGCGCGCCGTCCTCTGTGAGGCGCCGCTCTCGTTGCTGCCGCTCTTCCCGCCGGCCGAGGCCGGCGATGGCGAGCTGCGCTTGCACTTCGATCCCGCGGGTCAGCCCATCCTGCAGGCCAGCCTAGAGCTGCGCCTTAACGGGAAGCGCGTCGCGCAGGGGGTGCAGCTATTGCGCGGCGATCAGCTGACCTGCGGCAGCGGGCTCACCCTTGAGGTGCGCTGATGGCGGGTGAGTTCTGGCGCTGGTTGACGCGCTGGCGCAGCTCGGGCTCGTCCGCTTCGTCGACGCAGACATCGTCGCCGACCCCGCCATCGTCGGTCCCTGCGGCCGTCCGCTCAGGGGCGCCAGATCCGGCCACGGTGCGAGCCGAAGATCCGGACCCGACAAGCGTCCCGCCCCTGCCCGAGAGTGACTTCGAGCTCCTAACGACGCAGCTGCGGCGGATTGGCCACCTGGATGCCCGGCCCAGCCAAGCCGACCCCCTGCTGCGCGCCGCACTGCAGCGACTGTGGCAGTCGGGCAGCACCCACGACGCGCTGCGCCTTGGGATGGCGCTGGCGACGGCCATCCCCGATGACTGTGAGCTCCAGCTGGCAGTGGCCGACCTGCTGTGGCGGGGACGCGATGGAGCCGCCGCGCTACCGCTCTTGTCCCGGGTGCTGACTCACCCCGGCATCGTCGCGCTGGCCACCCCCGATCCAAGCCGCGCCCGCCCGGGGTCACCGCCCGTCGCCAGCGCCACCCTGCAGAGCTGGCTGCTGCAAGCCCTACTCTTGCGCAGCGAGATCCGACAAGCACAGGGGGATGCCGCGGGAAGCCGGGCTGATCTCGCCGATATCCTGATCCACGAGTGGCCCGCCTCCTCGCCTGGGCCGGCCGCGGTGGCGCTGGCGCGTTTCCGTCAGGCGCAGCCGCCCCGCTCACCCGCCTCATCGTCGCTCTTTTCTGTCGGCTGGGGTGCGGCCCCCGGCGCCTTGGCGGCGGCGCCAACCCTGCTTGGGACCGCGGCGGTCAGCCGCTACCGCCTGCTGCGCGAGCTTGGTGTGGGGGCAAGCGGCGTGGTCTACGTCGCGCACGATGCCGAGCTGGGCTGCGAGCTAGCGCTCAAGCGCTTCCACGACACGCTGCACGCTCCCGCCTCGCCGAGCACCGACGATGCCGCAGCGGCGGACCCGGGACGGCTCAATCCCCTGGCCGTGGCCCTGGCCGAGGCGCAGCTCTCCTGCGCAGTGCGGCACCCGGGGGTATTGACGCTCTACGACCAAGATCTCGATGGCCGCTACCTGACGATGGAGCTGTGCGAGGCCGGCTCGCTGCGGGCCCGCTTGCAGGGCCGTGGTCTCCCGCTCGCCGTGACGCTGTGGCGGCTGCGCGAGCTTTGTGCGGCGCTGGCTGCGGTACATGCCGTGGCCATCGAGCACGGCGACATCAAGCCCGAAAACCTGCTCTTTCGCTCGCCCGCGCGGTCGCTGCAGCTCTGCCCGGCCGACCCGGAGTATGGTGACTTGGTGATCAGCGACTTCGGCATCGCGCAGAGCCTGGCCGCCTCAGCAGCCCCCGCTCACTCGCGGCTGCGCGGCACGCGCGCCTACCTGTCGCCAGAACGTCTGCACGGCCACGGGTTCTCAGCCTCGCATCCGGGTGCGAGCGACATCTACTCGGTGGGCATCGTGCTGTTTGAGCTTTTGTGTGGACGCGTGCCGCAAGGTCCGCTGGGCGAGCCGCCGCCCGATGCTGAGATCGAGTCGGCGCTGGCCGCAGGATCGCCGAACCTGACCGCCCCGCAGCAATCGGCGCTGCGCGATCTTTTGCGATCGTTCTTGGCCTCTGACAGCCAGGCGCGTCCCACAGCGGCCGAGGCCGCAGCGACGCTGGACGCGCTCTGCGCGCAGGTCCTGGACGCCCCGGGGGTCTAGTCCAATGACGGGCCCCATCACGCAGATCGAAGTTGGGCTGGTGCAGAACTTCTGCACGCTGGTCAGCGATGATTCGAGCGGACTGTGCGCCGTTGTCGATCCCGCTTTTGAGATCGATCGCATCCTGCGCGCCGTCGCTGCACGGGGGCAAAACGTAGCGGCGATCTGGCTCACCCACAGTCACTTCGATCACATCGAAGGCGTGGTGCCGCTGCTCCGCCGCCTGCCGGCTGCGGTCCCGGTCTACGTCGGAGCCGACGAGCTACCGGTCGTGGCGCGGGCCTGTGCCGCAGCCGGGGGCGAGGTCGATCTGCGACCGCTGCACGGGGGCGAGACACTGAGCCTTGGCGGGCTGGCCGTCGAGGTCCTGCCCACCCCCGGTCACACGGCGGCCGGTCGTTCGTACTATCTGCCAGAGTGCGGTGCGCTGATCACCGGCGATACCCTTTTTGTCGGCAGCTGCGGTCGGCCGGCAGCCCCGACGACGACGGCGACGCTATGGCACAGTTTGATGCGACTCGCCGATCTGCCGGAAGAGACCCGCATCTATCCCGGCCACGACTACGGCCCACGACCGACCTCCACCATTGGCCACGAGCGCGAGACCAATCCCTACCTGCGCTGTGCCAGCGAAGCTGCCTTCGCAACGCTGGTGCGTCAGCGCATCACTCGCTAGCTGCACAATCCGGCTTGGTCCAAGGGAGGCGCTGCGTATACTCCGCGCCATGCCAACGCCACTCTCTGCTGTGAATTTTCTCGTCGGTGTCGGGTTGTTTTCGCTACTGGCTTGCAGCGAACAGGGGGCGCAGCCGGTACAGGTGCGGATGCAGTTCGATCGGGCTGGTGATTTCTTCTCGGCACCGTTTCCCAGCGACGATCTGCGACGCGGCAGCGGGCCCATGGCGGGCAGCATCGACGTATCGCGGTTTCCCAACCCCGGCAATGTCGCGCTGATCCGTCAGACGCTGGCCATCTTGGGAGAGGATGCACGCGGCTTTGGTCTGGCGAGCGGCGTGTTCTTTTCGCTGCGCGGTCCCGAGGATGCGCTGTGCCTGCCGCAGGTCGACGACCCGATGGCGGCCGACTCGCCGGTGGTGCTTTACGACCTGGATCGCGGCCTGCGCCATCCCATCCGCGTCGGCTTTCGGGGCGACGGCGGACCGTTTGGTGGCCAGAACCTGCTGACGCTGCTGCCGGTGCAGGGCATCCCGCTGCGCGAAAAGACGCGCTATGCCGCCGTGGTGCGCAAGGCTTGGCCGCGTCGCCTCACCGGCTACGACTGCCTGCAGCCCGAGCCGGTGTCGTTCACGCAGAGCGCCGAGCTAGAGCAGCTTATTCGCGGAGAGCGACCGGCGGGACTGTCGGAGGCAGGCTTTGCGGCCTATCAAGCGGCGCTCTCGCGACTGGCCGGCCTGGGCATCGCGGCGGCGGATGTGGCGGGGCTGGCGACGTTTACCACCGACGATCCACAGGCGACGATCGGGCGCTTCTATCGCGACCTCCTGGCCCGTCCGCGGCCGCAGATCGAAGCGCCGTTTGTGCGGCGCGAGGTCTTCGCCGACTACTGCGTTTATCAGACGACGATCCCGATGCTGGACTATCAGCAGGGCACGCCGCCCTACATGCTGTCCGGCGGTGGCTGGGCGGTCGATGGCAGCGGTCAGCCGGTGGCTCCGCACCCGATGCGCAGCAACTTCTGGCTGACGGTGCCGCGCCGACCGATGCCGGCCGCGGGCTATCCCACCGTGGTCTTTGTGCGCACCGGGGGCGGCGGTGATCGGCCGCTTATCGATCGCGTCACGCACACCACACCGACGGGACCGAGTGGACCTGCAGGCAGTGGACCGGCGCTGCACTTGGCCCGCGCCGGCTATGCCGCGCTGAGCGTCGATGGCCCGCTGGGCGGACTGCGCAATCCGGATGCGCAGGACGAGCAGTTTCTGATCTTCAACATCCTCAACCCGACGGCGCTGCGCGATAACCTACGACAGTCGGCGATCGAGATCGCGCAGCTGGCCCATATCGCGGGTGAGCTGATGCTGAACACGGGCGACTGCATGGGTGCCCCGGCCAGCAGCAAGCTGGATGTGGGCAAGCTGGCGCTGATGGGACACTCGACGGGGTCGGTCATCGCGACGCTGGCCGCGGCGATCGAGCCCCGCTATGGCGCCGTGCTGCTCAGTGGAGCAGGCGGCAGCTGGATCGAAAACGTGCTGCACAAGCGCAAGCCGATCGATGTGAAGCCGTTCGCCGAGCTGATCATCGGCTACGCCAACGAAGGCCGCTCGCTGCACGAGTTCGACCCCGCGCTCTCGCTGGTGCAGTGGGCCGCTGAGCCGGCCGATGCGCAGATCTATGCCCAGGACCTCATCGCTCGCTCGCCGGGCGCGCCGCGGCACGTGCTGATGATGCAAGGGATTGTCGATAACTACATCCGCCCGCCGATCGCGCTGTCGGAAGCGGTGCCGCTGGGCGTCGATCTCGCCGGGCCAGCGCTCGACTCGATGCATCCCGATCTGATGAACGAACACCACCTGCTGGATGTCCTGCCGCTTGTCGGGGGCCGTCAGATCAGCCTGCCGGTCAGCGGCAACCTGCGCCCGCCCACCGCCACCCCGACCCGCGTGACCGGCGTCGTCGTGCAGCACCCGCAAGACGAGTACGAAGACGGCCACGAGGTGGTGTTCCAGACCGATGC